>JBBTJH010000316.1:0-3753 GCA_038059555.1 Pseudomonadota bacterium
TAGGGAGATGGTTCTGGGCGACGCACGCGTTGCATCACTCGATCGAGGAGATGAATGTCCTTGGCTCCTATCGCCTCGGATGGACCTCGAAACTCTCGATGGCGTATCTCGTCAACATGCCGCTGATGTGGATCGGCTTCACCCCAGCCTCGGTCGCGACGATGCTGGCGCTCAATCTCTTTTACCAATCCTGGCTGCACACCAATCTGATCGGCAGGCTGGGCGTCATCGAGGGCGTCCTCAACACGCCCTCGGCGCACCGCGTCCATCATGCCAAAAACGCCGATTACCTCGACCGCAATCATGGCGGCGTCACCATGATCTTCGACCGCCTCTTTGGCACCTATGTCGAAGAGCGCGAAGACGAGCCGGTTCAATACGGGCTGGTGAAAGCCGTCGGCTCGACGAACCCGGTGACGATCGCCTTGCACGAATGGGGGCGGCTGTTCAGCGACTTGCGCGCGCGTCACCCGAAGCACTGGCCCTCGACGATGTTCGGCCCGCCCGGCTGGGCGCCGGACGGCAAGGGCATGACCAGCAAAGACTTGCGCGCGCAGTATCTGGCGAGAAGGGCCGGGTCAGACAGCCCGCTCGCGGTTCCGGCGGAGTAAAGGCTGAGCTCCTTAAGCCGCGCGCTTTGCTTTCGCGATCACGTCGAGCGCCATTTCGTCGGCGATCTCGCCGGTCGGGCGATTGTCGCGCAATGAGCGCTCGAAGATCGCGGTGAGGCGCGGGCCGATGGCGTCGATGCGCCGGGTGAGCTCGGCTTCCGACCATCCGCCCATTATCTCAAGCCCGACCGAAATGACGCCGGCCGCGTTGATGACGTAATCGGGCGCATAAAGAACGCCCTTGTCGAACAGCGCCTTGTCCATTTCGGGCGTCAGCAATTGATTGTTGGCGGCGCCGGCGACGATTTTCGCACTAAGGCGCGCGATCGTATTTTTGTTGATCGCGCCGCCGAGCGCGCAAGGGCTGAACACATCGACATCAGCCGCGACGCAGTCTTCCGGCGTTGCTGCGCGGGCGCCGAAGCGCTTCACCGCTTCCTTGACCGCCGCCTCGTTGACATCGGCGACGACAAGGTGCGCGCCTTCTTCATGCAGCAATTCAGCGAGCGCCATGCCGACCGCGCCGACGCCGAGGATGGCGACGCGCACGTCTTTCAATGAGGTAAGGCCGAATTTTGAGTGCGCGGCCGCCTGAACGCCGCGCCAGACGCCGCGCGCCGTGAACGGCGACGGATTGCCGCCGACGCCTTTTTGCGAAATGCCGGCGACGTATTTGGTGACGCTGTGAACGATTTCCATATCGTGCTCGCTGACGCCCGAATCTTCCGCCGTGTAGTAAAGCCCGCCGAGGCTTTCGACGGCGCGGCCGAAGGCGCGCATCATCTCCGGCGTTTTCTCGGTCTTGGGATCGGCGATGATCACCGCCTTGCCGCCGCCGAACGGAATGCCGCCGAGCGCGTTCTTGAAGGTCATGCCGCGCGAGAGGCGCGTCACATCGTCGAGCGCTGCGTCGAAGGTCTCATAGGGACGGATGCGGCAGCCGCCGCAGGCGGGCCCCAGCGTTGCGTCATGGACAGCGATAATCGCATTCAGCCCGGTCTGATGATCGGCGAAATGAACGACCTTGCGCCAACCGGCGACTTCGACTTCACGGCTTTCCATGGATCCTCCGGCGGGTCTTCAGCGACGGGGGTTCATACGCTTATCCGCGAGGCGATTTTCACCAAAGACGGACAGGATCGGCTTGACACTTAGCAGATGCTGCTAAATAAGCAGCTTATTGTGGCGCGAAGCCAGTGAGTTTGGGGAAACGGCCTTTCATGAAGCTCGACACTATCGACCACGCCATCTTGCGCCACCTTCAGGAAGATGCGCGGATCACCAACGCCGATCTGGCGGAGAAAGTCGGCCTTTCGCCGACCCCCTGCCTCAGGCGCCTTCGCCGGCTTGAAACCGAGGGCATCATCAAAGGCTATCACGCGGAGCTGAACCGCGAGGCGCTCGGCGTCAACGTCACGGTGATCATTCTCGTCAAGCTCGAACGCGAGGACGAGTCGACCTTGCGCGAATTTGAAGCGGCGATCAAAAAGCGCCCCGAAGTGATGGAATGCTATCTCGTCACCGGCAAGTTCGACTATTTCATCCGCGTCGTCATCCCGAGCCTTTCGGCTTATGAGATCTTCTTGTCGGAGACGATCCTCCGCATGCCGAAGGTCGCGACGGTCGAATCGAGTTTCACCTTGCGCGAGGTCGAGCGCAAAGTCGTGATGCCGCTGAGCCCGAACGCCGGGCGCTGACGCGTCATCAAGCTCGCCGTTCATTTCGCTTGCGATCACTCAAACGAGACGCCTCGATGCGCGTCCCACCAGGCGCCGAGATAAGCCGCGGCCGCAAGGAACAACCGCGCCGAGCCGGCATCGCGCGCCGCAGCGTCGAAACAGGCGAGCGTGTATTTCGCCAGATGCGCGTCCTCTCCCGTCGCCGCCCGCGTCGCGAGCGCGGTCTTGATACAGGGAAGGCGCGCCGCCTCCATGTGATAAACGGCGCCGGCCGCCTCGATCGGCGCGACATCGACGATAGCGTCTGAGTTTGGTTTGGGCGGCGGCGCATCGCGAAGGCGCGCTTTGCCGAGCGTCGCGCGAAAGCCGAGCGCGTGGGTCGCGGCGATGCGCAGCAGCATCGTTTTGTCCTCAACTGCATCGGCGCAGCCGAAGACGCCCTCAGGCATGGAGAGCGCGTGGCTCCAGCCGTAAGGCGCGTGCTCCGGGTCGTCCTGCAGCATTGAGAGGGCTGCGATCCGCGAGACCGCGCGCCTCGCGGCGCGGAGCGACAAATTTGCGGTTGCGTCCGCGAGCGTTCGCTCCGCAAAGCCATTCGCCTCAACCGCCAGCATGGTCGGCGCGATGTAGACGGACGAAGAATTGACGTGCGGCGGCGCCAGCAACGCTTCGAACAACGCCTCGCCCTCGTCGCGAACGGGGCTCGGCGCCTGCGCGTCCTCCTGCCAGCGCAATTTCAATTGCGATTGCCCAACAAGGTGGCGCAAAGGCGCGCGCAATAAGGCGGCCGCAGGCGCGAGCCGCGCTTCCAGCCGGGACAATTCCGCGAGATATATCGGTATATGCGCGGCAGCGCCCAGCATCGGCAGCGCCTTTGGCGCGAGCGCCGCGCGCAAATCGAGCACGGAAATTCGCGGGATTAAAAACAGCAACGCGGCATCCGCGCCGCCCGCGTCGCCATCCTTTATCGCTGCGGCGAGCGCCGAGAGCGCTGCGGGCGCGCTCTGGAAATTCCCCGGGTGCGCGCCAATTTCATCGCCCTCGCCCGCATAGCGCGCTGCAATCGCGGCGATCCGGCGGCGCGCCTGATCGCGCGCCGAGGGCGCAACCATCGGCAGAAGCGCTGCGCGCGCGGCAAGCTCCAGCGGCGCATGCAGCAAAAACGAGGATTGCGCGCTCGCCTTCGGCGGCGAGATCGCGCCCGCTGCGGCCTCGATGAGCGCCGCGTCGCTCAAACTTGAAACAGGGCTCTTCGCCCAGTCATCGCCCGCGTCCGGCGCATCCGCGACCGTCGGCGAGAGGCCTCTCAAAAGGCGCGATTCCAGTTGCATGAGGGGTTTATGCAAGTTAAAGTTAGCTTTAAGTCAAGGGGCGGAGCTTCGAAAACTCACATGGCTGCAAAATTCAATCGTCATTCCGGGCAACCCCCGCGAAAGCGGGGCGCGACCCGGAATCCAGAGATT
>JBBTJH010000317.1:0-11580 GCA_038059555.1 Pseudomonadota bacterium
AGCGGCGTTGGAGAATGCCGTTTGCAGCCTGCTCTCAATAGCCTCGTCAATTGGCGTCTCATCGCCGCGCCGGCGTCGCTCATAGCTGCTGGCGAGAGCGCGCCGGGCGGCTTCCTGAACGCCGGTTTCATCGACAGCGCGCAGCAATCGGGCGTTTTCTGCGCACTCAGCGTCGATCGCCCCGCCAGTGTAATGAGATATCGACAGGAAATATCCGCCGGGAGCGAGGATGCGCGCCGCGTCTTCAAATGCGCCAAGGCCGGCATACTCGATCCCGAACTGACTGATCGCGACCGAGACGCTCTGATCTCTTATCGGAAGGCGCGCTGCGTCGGAAGCAAATCCCAAAACGCCGTTCCGGCCGTTTAAAGACCCAGCGACGGCCGCAACCGAGTAATCCGTCGCGATCAATAGAGGCGTCGCTGCATCCGTAGCGGAGAAGGTCTTCCAGCCGACATTGATAGCCGCGCCGTTTCCCGCGGCTATGTCGAGTATCAAGGGGACCGGCGGCGCGAGCGCAGTAAAGAAGTCGCGCCAAATACCCGCGAGCCGGTCGCGGTGCTTGCCGCCGACAGCTTGCTCGCTGTCGCCGACGGCCCAAAATTCAGCCCAGGCGCTTTCTTCCATACCGGCGTATTTGGCGAGCTTTTGTCCAGCACGCAAAAGAAAACGGCGGGCCGAAGCCCGCCGTTTCCATTAGTGCTGTCAGACCGGACTTAGAACTTCAGCGAAGCGCCGAAGAACAACTGACGGCCGAGCGTGTCGTAGGTCGCCGGGAAGGTGTTCGCCTGTTCCGAGACCGTTGAACCAAGGACTGGCGCGTCCTTACCCGTGATGTTCGTGACGCCAAGGGTCAAGTCGAGGTGCTCATTGACCGCATATTGCGTCGTCACGTCGAGGTAATTAAACGTCCCGATGTTGTCCGAGAGATCGCTGACGCCGGAACCCGGCCGGGCATCAACGCCGCCGATCAACCGCCAGCGCACGCTGCCGGTCCACGGTCCGTGGATTACTGACGTCTGCATCGTGTGCTTATAGGTCGGCGTCGGCTCGCCGCAACCATTGGCAAAGAGACCCTCGCACTCGACGAGACCGGTGACCGGATCGGGCACCGAGTTCGATTTCAGCCGGTAGTTGCCATAATAGACCGCCGAGAGAGTTCCGAACGATCCAAGGTCCATAGAATAGTTGGCCTGAGCATCGATGCCTTTTTCCTGCAAGCTTGCGATGTTCTGCACGCCGAGGTTCGGCAGGAACGGCGAAGCGATCTCGCCGGTCGAGGGGTTGCGGACAATAATCGCACAAGCCGCCGCACTGTTCAAGCGATGGCAGCTGTCGAGGACTGACTGCAGTCCGACCGTCGCAATCGCGTCATCGACTTCGATATTGTACCAATCGACCTGGATGGTCAGACCTTCGATGAAGGAGGGCTGGAGAACCGCGCCGATTGTCAATGTGTCAGCCGATTCTTCGAAGAGGTTCGGATTGCCGCCGAACAAGGCTTCGATCTGACCGTTCGATTGGAAAGACGTCCCAACCGCCGCCAGAGGTACGCCCGTCGCCGTACACGTCGCATCAATTGTCGCACCAAGCGGGTTGACCAAGTTGTAGCTCCCGAATGGGCCGTCGGAGCACGGATCCAAAGCACCCGGGAAACCGTTCGAGATAGCAGTGAACAATTCACCGATATTCGGCGCGCGCACTGCGTGCTGAAACTGCCCACGCAAACGCAAGCCTTCGACCGGAGCCCAATCGCCGCCGACAGAGTAGGTGCTCGTGCCGCCAACGTTCGCAATCGAGTAGTCCGAATAGCGATAGGCGCCGTTGATCGCGAGGTCGCCGATGGCCGTATCCTGGAACACCGGGATGTCAGCTTCCATGAAGGCTTCATAGACGTCGAAGCTGCCAGCCGCCGGCGGTGCCTGGTTGAAACCGAGGACATCGGGTCCAAGCACCGAGTCTGGGATCGAGCGCGCGGATTCTTCGCGATACTCGACGCCTAGCGCAAGGCCAATGCCGGTCTCAGCCCATGGCGACTTGATCTGCTTCAACTCGCCGGTCAGGACCGAGATGATCTGGGTCTGTTCGACTTCTTCGATAATCGCACCGGTGCGGCTAATAAACGCCGCAGCGGCAGGGCTGACGCCATCGGGTCCACCGAAGAGATTGAGCGGCGCGCAGCTCGGGTTTCCGCTTGAGCAAGTGACGCCGTCAGTCGTCAGAATGGCTTCCCTGACGGCTGAAATCGAGACGTTGCCCGACTGGATGGTCGAGATGCCGGAACGACCGAACTGGGCCGACGTATCCCACACCCAGTCTGCACCGACATCGACCTTGATGCCGCCAGAAAACTGGAACGTGTTGGTGTCGCGAAGACTGTTTCGCGTTCCAAGTTCAATGCCGCGACGGTTGAATCGGAAAGTCGTGAAGCCGGGCCCCGAATTCGGGACGCCTGCGGCGACAACGCCGTTCGAGGCCGGATCATTCAGGAACAGGTTCAGCAGTTCCGCCGGGATAAGCGGGTTGTCATTATTGATCGCAACAGTGAAGCCATAAGGAGTCGGCGCCAGCTGCGAATCAACGACGTTCGTCGCATAAAGGCCGCGAGCGTAGACTTCGATACTGTCGCTGATCTCATAAGTCGCCGACCCGAACAGCGAGTACCGCTCTTGCGGCAACTGGAGATAGTTTGTCGGCGCATAGTTATAGAGATCGTTCGGATTGCCGAAACGCAAGCCCTGAAGATTGCTCGAGCCATCGGGGAAGAAGAAGCCCAAGCAAGTATTGCCGACACATTCCGGATAAGGTCCGGTCAACCCGGCGCCCGAAAGACCAAAGTGGTTTGTCGTTCGCCCGCGAATACGAGTGCCCGGCACGGAGGATGAGCCGCCGGGGATGAACCCGACCGATGTCGAGCCGGCACCCGGATCGAAGAACGTAAATTCCGAAAACGCGCGGTCGCCCTGGAACAAGGCTTCACGGTTTGTGTAGGACATCGAGATAACGGCATTGCCGCGACCGTCGGCGAAGTTGCCGCCAGCAGTCAGTGACGCGTTCAAGGTGTTCGCGTCCCAGCCCGAGGCCGACATGCGGTCGGAAACGTCGAGCTGAATGCCTTCGAAGTCTTTCTTCAGAATGAAGTTGACGACGCCGGCGATGGCGTCGGAACCGTAAACGGCCGAGGCGCCGCCGGTCACCACGTCGATTGTGTCGACGAGCGAGGCCGGGATGTTGTTAAGGTCGACTGGACCGCCAGCGCCGGAACCGACGAAGCGCATGCCGTCAACAAGGACGAGCGTACGGTTCGTGCCAAGTCCGCGCAGCGAAACTGTGGCCGTGCCGGTGCCCGGGTTGTTCGATGTCGAGTCAAAGCTCGGCACAACTTGCGGCAGGGCGTCGAGGAATTCTTCGCTGTTGACCGTGTTGGTCAAAACCAACTGTTGCGAGTCAATCCGGGCGACGGGGCTCGGCGCCGCGAGGTCTTCGCGGGCGATACGTGAGCCGGTGACGACGATTTCATCGTCGGCGTCCTGCGCGAAAGCAGGAGCGACGAACGCAGCCGCTGCCCCCGTCAGGACGGTCGAGCGCATAAGCGAGCGCGCGAGAGTCGATTTTCTCATTCTGTATCCCTCCAGTGAGTTTTAGCGCTCTCTGTCAGGCTCGCGCCCGCAAACAACGCCTTTTTTTTACGACCGCCCTGTTGGGCAGAGCGACCGCCTCTGCGCCGGACTGGCGCAGTTGGCCGGGACCCTATGGCAGGCGAAGAACACGCGTCAACAAAGATGCGACACAGTAACAACGGTGTTTGCAGACCGTCGCATTTTGGCAACAACCCCGGTAACAAGCCGTTAATTTAGGTTACTTATTGGTTTCCAGAACCGGCTCGCGAGACAGGCTATTAGGATCGCGGCGCAAGGTCGAAAGGAGCGGTTATCCGTTTTGTCCGGGCGCTGAAGGGCTCAACCCCGTGCCACATATAAGATGGGAAGAATACCACGGTGCCGGGCGTCGGTGGAAAATATCGCTCGGCCGGCAAGGTCAGACCAGCGACCCCCGAAGCGCCGACGCGCAAAAACCCGGCCCGCTCTCCCGCCAACACTTCATCAGGCGCCGAAACATAATAACAGGCGCTCACCCAGCCCGCCGGATGAATATGATCGACATGGCCTCCGCCGGAATCGAGCATCACCGACCACGCGCCGACACAGTCAAGATCGATGCTTTTTCGAGAGAGAAACGGGTGATTGGGGTCGTCGGGAAGCGACCCGACAAAGCTGACTGCGGCCCGGCGCATGGCTTTCACATATGCCTGGATCACCGGATCGGGCTCGTTCCATAACCGGCCAGCCGATTGGGTGCCGCCATAGAGCGTCTGATCCACCGGGCGGCTGGTCGTTTTGTGAAGCGCTGCAATCGCCGCCGCGAGGGCTGCGTTAAATTGCTCGATCGTCTCAAATCCGTCTGGAATCTCAATGGGAATTTGGGCCGTCAAGCGGTCGTAATCGTAGATCAGCCGGTAGGAGGCGTCGCCGGTCGCTCTCAGCGCAATCGCTTTTAAGGCAAAGTGCTTTTGCAGATGCTTTGGCGGCGCATCGCGTTGAAGCCTCTGCACGGCGATATCAACAGCGCCCAACGCCATTTCGATTTCGCAACAGGTATGCAGGAATTCGAAGTTGTCCGGTTCAAATTCTATGGCGCGCCGCGCCGCGACCAGAGCCTCGCCGCCATCGCCGAGCGCGCGGCTGGCGCGCGCCAGCAGCTCATGCGATTTCGCGTGACGGGCGTCTTGCTGCAACGCGCGCTTGGCAAAACTCAGCGCTGCGGCCGCGTCGCCTGAAAGGAGCGACGTTTCTCCGCGCGCCGCGATCAACTGGGTGAGCCCCGTCCTCTCAATCGAACCGTCGAAAGCGGTAAAAGCGCTCTCCTGATCGCCTGTTTCGAGTTTCATGTTCGCGTATTCGCGCTGGACATCGACCCGGCCCGGATCCCGCTCGATCGCTGCGAGATACGCCGTTGACGCCTCAGCGAAACGTCCGGCGGCGCGCAAAGTCGCCGCCTCCTGATAGAACGGCTCGGCCGATCGCGGGGCCAGCAGAGCGCATTTACGCTGATCCGTCAGGGCCTCATCAAAACGGCCAAGCGTCCTCAGCGCGGCGCCGCGATTGATAAGCGCGCTGAACATGCTCGGCGCCGCCGCGAGAGCGCGCGTAAAGCACTCAACAGCGACTACGTGGCTGTTTTGGGACGCCTCCAATATTCCGAGATTGTTAAGCGCGGATGGGTGACGCGGCTGAAGACGCAACGCGGACGCGAAGGCGTTTTTCGCCGCGCTCAAATCGCCCTGCTGTTGGCAGGCTAGGCCCAGCGCATCGAGCGCGTCTGCTGACGCGGGCGCTGCGGCTGCCGCGCGTTCATAGGCGCTGCGCGATTCTGCAACTCGCCCGGCTCGCTTCAGCATGTTCCCGAAATTGAGGAGCACAACGTCCGCACGCGAATGAGACGCCGCTACTCGCTCGAAAGTTTCGATCGATTCCTCAATTCGCCCCGCGCGCCCTAACGCCATCGCCTTCAGATGCAAAGCCTCCAGATCGTTTGGAGCAATCCTTAGCGCAGCGTCGATTTCCTGAAGAGCGATCGATACCTCGCCCGCATTGAGCCGGCCGGCAGCGCGCTGAAGCATTGACATGAACGCAGCGTCAGTCATGGCGAAATCAGCCTTCAATCGATCAATTTAGGGCGCACACTACTGATGGACATAGCAGAGCGCAAAGGCCATGAAGACGCAGGAACGAACAGGGGACCGTGATCAAGATGGGCGATAGTTCTAGATTTCAGATCAATTTGCCGGACGATCTGATAATGCGCGGCGTTATAGCGCCGGGAGGCTCTAAAACACCCATCCTGTGCATCCCCGGCCTCACCCGCAACGCTTCGGATTTCGAGGACTTTGCGCCTCTCGCGGCTTCGACCGGCCGGGACGTTTACGCGATTTCGCTGAGGGGACGCGGCCGCTCCGATTACGACCCTAACCATCTCAATTATTTCCCGACGATTTATGTCGGCGATGTTCTCGCCGCGCTCGATCAGCTTTCCCTCCCGCGCGCGATTTTCGTTGGGACCTCGCTCGGCGGCATCGTGACAATGCTGACAGCGGCGGCGGCCCCCGAACGGATCGCCGGCGCGGTGATTAACGACGTCGGCCCCGAGCTGGCGCCGGAAGGGATCGCGCGCATCGCCGGCTATGTCGGCGCGCGCGCCGCAAGAGCAAACGGCGCGGCGCCAGACCTCAACGCCGCGATCGCTGAGATTCGCGCCCTCAACGAGGTCGCCTTCCCCGGAAGGGACCTCTCCTTCTGGGAAACTTTCGCGCGCCGAACTTTTGCGCAGCAGCCGGACGGATCGTGGAAGCTCGCCTATGATCCCAATATCGGCCGGGCGCTCCTTGAAGCAGGGCCCGCGCCGGATCTGTGGGCGCCGTTCGCGGCGCTTGGGCCAATCTCAACGCTCGTCCTACGCGGCGCGATCAGCGATCTGTTGACGCCGTCGATCATCGACAAGATGCGCGCAGCTCGGCCCGGTTTCGATTATTGCGAAGTTGAGAACGTCGGCCACGCCCCCACTCTCACGGAACCGGACGCGTGGGCTTCCATCCGGCAATTCATTTCCAGAATCGACTGACCCTCAAAGCCGGTGAATGCCGCATTCGGTTTTGGCGAGACCGCGCCAGCGTCCGGCGCGCGCATCGTCGCCAGGCGCCGTCGGCGCCGTGCAAGGCCAGCAGCCAATCGATGAGAACCCGCTTTCAACCAGAGGATGCGGCGGCAGATCATGCGTCGCCATGTATTTTTCAAGATCGACGGCGGACCAGCGCGCCAGCGGATTGACCTTGATATGCGGATGCGCCGCTTCGACCAGCGGCAAGTACGAGCGCAAATTGCCGTGCATGCGCTTTCGCCCGGTGATCCACGCATCAAAGCCTTCAAGCGCTTTGCTGAGCGGGCGCACTTTGCGCAGCGTGCAGCAAGCGTCGTTGTTGCGCCTCCAAAGATCGCCCTTGGGATCGATTTGCGACGCGTCATTTTCATCAGGAATAATCGGCCGGACGTCGGTGAGGCCGAGAAAATCTGTGAGCTCCTCACGATAGGCGTTTGTTTGAACGAAATGCTTGCCGGTGTCGATGAAAAGAATTGTCGTCGCCGGATCGACGGAGGCGACGAGATGCAAGAGCGCGGCCGATTCGGCGCCGAACGATGAAACGAGGGCGATGCGGCCGCGAAACTCTTCAAGCGCCGCCGCAATTATTTCACTTGGCGTCAACGACTGCGCGTCACGATTGAAGGCTTCGGCGCGCTCATCGAGGGTGAGCGGCTCTGCTGGCGCGCGAGGGAGTTTCAGCACGGCGGCGGTCATCTGTGTTCCTTAAGCCGCTACGCGCCTCGCGGCGCGAAGATCGCGAACCGGAACTGACTTGTCTGCGGCCGGCTGATAAAAAACGGAGTAGGCGGCAATCGCGCGCTTGAAGCCGTCCGGATCGCCATTGCCGATATCAAGCGCATCAAAACCCGCACGCACCATGAACAACGCCTGATCGCAGAGCACGGCGCCGCGCGCGCGAATCTCGCCTTGGAAATTCAACCGCTCGCGCAAGATGCGCGCCTGGCTATAGGCGCGCCCGTCCTGAAAAGTCGGAAACTCAAGAATTATGGCGGCGAATTGGCGGATGACGTCAGCAAGCGCTTCGATATTCTCGGTGTTCGGAACGGACAGCTCAAAGCGTCCAGCCTCAGGTCTGACGCCCTCGCGCCATTCCGCCAGCGTTATTTCCTCGCCATGCCGTCGATCGTCGATTGCGATCCCGGTCTCAGTCAGTCGTAGCGTCGGCATAAAGAGCCTCCTTGAAAGTCTCGGGCCCGAGACGGCGATAGACGTCGAGAAAGCGCTCGCCTTTCTCGCGATTGTTCTTGTAATGACCGATGAGGCGGTCGACCGCGCCGACAAGCTCGTTGGATGAAAAGGCGCGACCGGCGATTGCGCCGATGCTGGCGTCCTGCGCGCCCGATCCCCCGAGCGTTATCTGGTAGAATTCCTCACCTTTTTTATCGACGCCGAGAATACCGATATGGCCGGCGTGGTGATGGCCGCAGGCGTTGATGCAGCCGGAGATTTTGATCTTCAGCTCGCCAATCCCGGCGGCCTCCTCCGGGTCGGCAAATCTTTCGGCGATCTGCTGCGCGATCGGAATTGAGCGCGCATTTGCGAGATCGCAATAATCAAGGCCCGGGCAGGCGATGATATCGCTCACAAGGCCGATATTGGCGGTCGCAAGACCTGCCGCATCGAGCGCTTGCCAGAGGGAGTAGAGATCGTCCTTCTTTACATGCGGCAAGACAAGATTTTGCTCGTGCGTCGCACGCACTTCGTCAAATGAATAGCGCTCGCCAAGCTCAGCGACAGCGTCCATCTGATCGGCGCTGATGTCGCCCGGCGGTTTGCCGATCGGCTTCAACGAGACGTTGACGATCGCGTATCCTGCCTGCTTGTGCGGTTGAATGTTCGTCGCAACCCAGCGATCGAAAGCGCGGGACTGGCGCCGAGCGTCGATGAGCGAGGAGCTTTCGTCGGAGAGCGCTTCAAAGCCAGGCGGCGCAAAGCAGCGCCTGATACGCAGCAATTCGTGAAGCGGGGCATCAAGACGATCACGGTCCGATTTTGACCATTCTTCTTCGACTTGCCGGCGGAAATCGACAATATCGGCAGCGACCAGAATTTTGATGCGCGCCTTGTATTTATTGTCGCGCCGGCCATGACGATTATAGACGCGCAAGATCGCTTCGAGATAAGAGAGGAGGCGCTTTTCCGGCAGGAATTTCCGCACGGTTTCGGCGATATAGGGCGTTCTCCCGAGACCGCCCCCGACCAGCACTTCAAAGCCGCGCTCGCCCGTTTCATTCCTGTAAAGTTTAAGTCCGATGTCGTGGACTTTGATCGCCGCGCGGTCTTCTTCACTTGCAGTGACTGCGATTTTGAACTTGCGCGGCAAGAACGAGAATTCAGGATGCAAGCTTGACCATTGGCGGATGACTTCCGACCAGATGCGCGGATCATCGACTTCGCCGGCCGCCGCGCCCGCATAAGGGTCGGACGTGACATTGCGGATGCAATTGCCGGAGGTCTGAATGGCGTGCATTTCAACATCCGCGAGATCGCTCAGGATATCTGGAACGTCGACCAGCGCCGGCCAGTTAAACTGGATATTCTGACGCGTCGTGAAATGCCCGTATCCCTTGTCATATTTGCGCGCGATGTGAGCGAGGCGCCGCAGCTGCGTTGACGACAAGGTTCCATAGGGAATGGCGACGCGCAGCATGTAAGCGTGGAGCTGCAGATAAAGGCCGTTCATCAGACGCAACGGCTTGAATTCTTCTTCCGAGAGATCGCCAGCGAGACGGCGCTCGACCTGCCCGCGAAACTCGGCGACGCGTTCACGCACGATCGTCTCGTCAAATTGGTCATACCGATACATCAGAGCGCCCCGATATCGAGGCGTTTTTCAACCCGTGCGATCCACGCCTTTACGGCGGGGAAGGCGTTGAGATCGAAGCCGCCCTCATGCGCGACACGCGTATAAGCGACGAGCGAAACGTCGGCGATAGTGAAATCTTCCCCGACGATCCAGATCGCGCCGCAGAGCTGGCGTTCCATCCGCGTCAACGCGGCAAGGCCGCGCTCCAGCAGTTTCGGGTCAAGCTCGGATTCAGCCTTCTTGAGATACGACTTCAAGAAGCGCCGAACCGCGATATAGGGCTCGTGACTGTATTGCTCCCAGAAAAGCCATTCATAGACTTTAGCCCGTTCAAAGGCCTTTTCCGGCAGCAATCCCCCGTCATGTTTTTCGGAGAGATAAAGAATGATCGCGTTCGATTGGGCAAGCGCGCGGCCTTCGGGCGTCTCCAATAACGGAACTTGACCCGCCGGATTTTTAGCAAGGAATTCTGCGGTGCGCGTTTCGCCCTTCAAGATGTCGGTTTCGATCCAATCATAATCTTCACCGATCAGATCGAGCGTCCATTTTACTTTCAGGCAATTGCCGCTGACGCTGTCGCCGTAAACTTTATAGCCGCTCATCGCGCGCCTCCGCCTGTTTGCCAAGATCGGGCCGAACCGTCGGTCCATTCCTGCGGATCGATTCGCGAAGCGCCTCACGCCCGGCTGGCCCCGCTGCATTTGCATCAATGAGATAGGCCGATGCGATTATTGTTGTTTGCGTCAGAACGCTGGCGAGCGCTTCGTCGGCATCAACGCCATCGAAAAGCAGCGCATGGTCGAAGCGCTCAACCATCGCGCCGTCGGCCCCGACATAAATTACTGCACCATCCGACAACCGGTTCGCCGTCACCGCCTTCATGCCGCTCTCCGTTCGGCTAAGGCGAGCTCTTCGAACAAAACACCGTCGGCTTTCGCAGCAACTTCTCCGATGACAAGAAGCGCCGGGCCCTTGATTCCGCCAGCGCGGACAATCGCGCCGAGATCGGAGAGGCGGCCCTTTAATATTTTTTGTTGCTCCGTCGTTCCTTTTTCAATGATCGCGACCGGCGTCGATCCTGCACGACCGTTTACAATGAGGCTGCGCGCAATCGAGGCAGCCCTGCCGACCCCCATATAAACGACGAGCGTGTGTCCGAGCGCTGCGATCGCGCGCCAGTCAAGATCAGGTTCGCCATCGTCCTTGGCGTGACCGGTGATGAAGGTGACCGCTTGCGACAAATCGCGGTGCGTCAGCGGCATCCGAGCGGACGCCGCGCATCCGGTCGCCGCAGTAATGCCCGGCGTCACAAAAACCGGAATGCCCGCCGCCTTCGCCGCGTCCAGTTCTTCTCCCCCGCGGCCAAATATAAACGGATCGCCGCCTTTCAGGCGAACGACGATTTTTCCAGACCGCGCAAAGTCGATGAGGCGCTGTTCGATTTGATCCTGCGGCACAGCATGATCGGCCTTCGCCTTGCCGACATAAAGACGAACAGCGTCTCGCCGCGCTAAACTTAGAATTTTTTCGCCGACAAGCCGGTCGTACAAAATGACGTCCGCACTCTGCAGGAGGCGCAAGGCTCTCAACGTCAAGAGTTCAGGATCGCCAGGGCCCGCGCCGACAATATGAATTACGCCGGCCTCACTTTTGGCGCCGGTTTCGTAGTGCGGGCGATTGAGACTATCGATCAGGTCTTCGCGCACTCTTTTTTCATCGCCCGCCAAAACGCGCGACGCGAGCGGGCCGTCAAAGAAATTCTCCCAGAAGAGGCGTCGCTTTTCCGGCGCGACGCGCGCAGCGACCGCGCTGCGGAACGAGCGCGCAAACGCCGCGAGCCTCTCAAGGTTTTGCGGCAGCAGCGCTTCGATCTTTTCGCGAAGACGCCGGCCGAGAACAGGCGCGGCGCCGCCGGTCGAAATCGCGACGACGATGTCTCCGCGATCAACGATCGACGGGGTTAGAAAGTCGGATAGCTCCGGGTGATCGACAACGTTGACCGGAACGCCGGCGGATCTGGCAAACCCCGCGAGGGCGGAGGCCTCTTCGGCATTTTC
>JBBTJH010000318.1:0-7842 GCA_038059555.1 Pseudomonadota bacterium
ACTCGCCGCCAGGCTGCCGCGCAGTGCGACGGTCGTCGCATCAGCGACCGTTTGCGTCCATTCCGGCTGTGTCGAAAGGGGACAGGATTTCAACGCGTAATTGCTGCGCGCGGCGTACCGCGCCGCATCGCGCACCGCTTTCTGGAGGATGTGCTGCTGGTGCATAGCAAATCCGAATTCTGAAAGTCCCGCGAGGAAGACGAGCAGCAGCGGAAAGACCAGCGTGAATTCAACGAGCGCGGCCGCGCGCGTCTCGTCGATGAATCGCCAGATCAGCCGCTTCAAGGTCATCGGACAAGTTCCGTCCATTCACGCAGCTGGATCGGCGCGAGCCCGCCGCCGCCGGCCTGTGAAAAGCCGACGATTTCCATGTAGACGTCGCCATTGGTCGACCCTTGCGTTCCCGCCGGCTCGGTCAGGAATAGCGATAGATATTGCTGAACCGGGACATTCGCCGTGTTGCCGTTAATCGCAATCGTGGAGCAATCGACGCCGGCGACGGTAAAAATACGCCGGTCGTTTATTCTTTGACCTATCGTCGTCGGCGTCGGGGGGATAGAGCCGCCAGCATAACACATCGGCGATCGCCCGGTCGGGTCTCCGTCATCGCCTGTGGTCCCTGAAAGATCTGGAATCAGCCCTTTGTTGGGAAGCGTCGTTATCTCATGCAGGTACATTTCGTACCGGGTCATTCCGCCCGTCGATGAGCAGGCGCCGGGCTGGTTGACTGTGTCTGTGGGATGGGCTTGCGACCAATAGGTCAAGCAGTCCCACTGGCCATTGCCGAATCTGGTGGCGCCATTGCTCGAAATGATATCCGCGTCGCGCGGAAAGCCGCGCGGTATGGCCCCGCCGACCCAAGTCGGCTGTGCGGTGCATGACGCGGTTTGATCAGTCCCCTTTTGAACATGCTCCGCAGGCGGATAGCCTGGGGAGTTCTGGTAGCTCACGCCGCCCGGCAAGTTTTCATAGACATCAAGCCGCACGTTGAAAGCCGCCGAAATCGACGCGACGTTGCCGGGCTTGGTGTCGACGCCCCTGCTGTCAATACATTGCGGCAAGCCATTGACGCCGGCGATCATGCTGGCGAGCGCCCCGGCGCTTTGCGAGCCGCCGGGCGTATCGAGCAATCCCCAATTGCCGTTTGTCCAGCTATTTCCTTGCGACGCTCTCATCAACACCTGATGGCCGATCCACGCCGTCGGATCGAACGAGGCGCCGCCGGGAAGACACATGAAGAGCGGCGTCACCTGGCATTGCGAGCTGCCTTTTCTCGCGACGGCTTCCGCTGCGACTTGGCTTTGCGCGCCGCCGAACATGCTCATGAACCAGGGATCGAAATTCGCCGATGTCGTCTTCACCCAGATGTAATCGAACGGCGCGGCGTTGGTGAAAACCAGCGCAGCGTCGTCACTTGCAGGCACTGTCGTCATGAACTGGACGCCGGCCGTTCCGGCGCCGATCGCAACCGCTGTTGATCCGCCAGACGCCCATTTCTGGTTATTGGCGACGACTGCGCGTGCGGCCGCGTCGGCGCGCGCAGCGCCCGCTGCTGTGCCGTCGAGCTGCCACGCGCCAGCGAGAGCTGCCGCGTCGGCCGCCTGCTGCATTTCCTCGCGAAGCGTAAAGGCCCTGCTCGCGTCGAGCGCCAGCCCGCCAAGGCCGATGAACGCCGCCATGATCAGCGTCACATAGATAAGGACAGCGCCGTCATCGTCTTTAAAAAAGCGCATATGGCCCCCATTACGCGCGGCGAGCAGTTTTTACTTTTCGCCTTCTTGCGTTTTGCCCTCGGACGAGTAGTCGCCTGTGTCGCCTTTTTTCACAGTGTCCGTCTTGTAACGGGCGATCGCCATTTCAACCACCGTCCCATCGCCCTGCGGCGCGCCGGCGGCGGGCGTTGGATCGATAATCTGCGCGGCCGCATTCGCGGTGAACGACTTCCCGAAAGAAGGGCTCAAATCGTGCTGGTTCGAGGCGCAGCCGGCGGCAGTAAGAAGCAAGGCCGGCAAGAGTAATGATTTCATCGCATAATCTCCCGTTATTTCACGACAAAGCCGACAGGGCCGTCAACGCCGGGGCCGCTATCTGCAACAGTCGGGTTCGACGAAGTTGAAACCCGGTTAGTAGATTTGGCGCCGTGCAGCCACTGCGCGCCTTCCATCCGCCCAAGGAGGAAAAGTTCAAGATCGTGCGGCATGATCAACGAGTCAGTCGGAATCGACAGTTCTGCGAGCGTCGAGGGTTCGACGAAATAAGCGGTGATGATGATCGCAAGCTCGGTGTCCTCATGACGATAAGAAGCGCTGCGCGCGAGCGCGCCAAGGACCGGAATATCGCCGACGCCCGGCATTTGCTCGATATCGTCGATGAATTTGCGCTGCAGCATGCCGGCGATCGAGAAACTTTGTCCGTTCTTCAGATCGACCGTGGTGCGGGCGCGCCGCGTCGTCAGGCCCGGTATTGTAAAGCCGTTGAGGACGACGGAATTTTGCGGATCAAGCTCGCTCACTTCCGGTTCGACCAGAAGATTGATGGTCTCGCCGACGACCGTCGGCGTAAAGGTCAGCCGCACGCCGAATTCCTTGAACTCGATGCCGATGCGGCGGCTATTAGAAGCGTCATCGACCGACACGGGCACCGGGAATTCGCCGCCAGCTAAAAAGCTCGCCGTCTGCCCTGAGACCGCGATGAGGTTCGGCTCAGCGAGGATTGAAATGATCCCCTTTTTCTCAAGCGCGTCGAGCAGCAAGTCGAACTTGACGTCGCCGAGGGCGAATTTGCCGAAGGCTGTCCCGAATTTTTGCGGGTCGGAAATAAAGGAGCCATCGCCGCCAACCGGCGGTATCGGAAGCGAATTCTGGATCACCTGGCGCCCTGACTGGAATGCGCCGATTTCTTTGCCGCTATTGAAGAAGACGTCTGTCGAGATGCCGACATCTTTCAATGCCGAGCGCGAGACTTCAGCGAACCGCACCGCAAGCATCACTTGCTGCGACTGCCGGATCGTCATCATGTTGGTGACAACGCCGTCGGGGCCGGTGAAATTGCGCGCGAGTTCGGAAGCGCGCGAGGAAACGCCGCTGTCGGAAACCGAGCCGGAGAGGATGATCGCCGGGCCGTCAGCGCGCACTTCGATCTGTTCTGCCGGCATCATGTCGTATAGGCGCTTTTTCAGCGCGAAAAGATCGTGCGTGACATTAAGATCGACGATCCCGACAAGCTGTTTGCCCCGAGAAAAGAGCGTCAAGCTGGTGCCGCCGACGCCTTTGCCGATGACATAGATGCTGCGATCCGTCAGCGGGATGATGTCGGCGACTTTCGGATCGCCGACGAGCACATCGACGATAGGGCGATCGAACCGCAGCACCATCGACTTTCCGACGGCGACATTGACGTCGGCCATCGCCGGTCCGCCGGTTGAAGAGAGCGAGATTGCTTCCTCGCGATCTGCAGACGCCGGCGTTGCTTGCGCTAGCGCTAATGTCGGCGCCGCCGTCAGCAACAGCGCCGCCGTCAGCATTAAAGATCCCCGCTTACCCATACGAACTCCTCCCAAAAATCCCATGTCGCGCTTCCGGATCATTCGCCGGCAGGCGCAGTTACTTTCAGCGTATTCGACATCGCCGCCGTCGAATCGGCCGTTCCCTGGCGCAGAGCCGTCGCCGATGACCCAAGGGTCGATTGCCGGCCGGAGCCTTCGCGCGGCACATTCGACCGCGTCGGCTCAACGCCGCGAACGACGTTCATCGTGGCGTAGGGGTTAGCTTTAGCGCGAACGACGGTCTTTTGCTCTTCCGTCATGACGGGCCCCAAATCCTTCAGGCGAATTGATTTGTTCGGTTTGGTGTCCGTCGCTTCTTCGCCGGTCGTGTTGCGAAGCGACAGGCTTAACGTGCCGATGTTCGTCGCCAACGCGATCCGCTGCGCATCCTCGGGAAGGACTTCAATAGTTGCCGCTTTGGCGACGATGGCGCCGCCGGTGGATTCGTCAGCTTCCTGATCGATTGCGAGAACGCGAATGTTTTGCAGCAAAATGTTGGTTACGGTGTCGAGCCGGTCGTTAGTGATGGACAATGTGAGCAAAATATCGACCCTGTCGCCGGGAAGGATGAACCCGCCAGCGCCCGATACGTCGCTGATCCTCACCGCGACGGCGCGATAGCCTTCGGCGATGACCTGGCTGAGCGCTGCGCGCCCGCCGAAGCCCGATACTTTTTCCTTCAGCACCGGCTCGCCGACCGCGATCGAGCGGAGCGCGACGCGGCGTTCAGCGCCGACAACTTCGTCGATTTTTGCAAAGGAGCCTTCGGGAACCGCATCTGTCGGCCATTCGCGCTCTTGCAGCGATTCTGCCGAAAGCTCATTGCCGAATTCAAGCGCCTTGCGCGCGACAACGACGGTTGTCATTGCGACTTTTGCCTCGCCGCTGCCGCGGCTCATCATGACGCCGCGCACGCCGACGACAGCGACGAGCCCAAGTATGATTGCAGCGACCAGAATAATCAGCGATGTGTTGCGCATTGTCCCCAAGCCTCCCGGAGCTGAACGCGGGCAGCGCCGCGCGAACTCTCAGTTGCGATAATTTCATTCCCGGAAAAGTCGCGCCGGGCGCGCTTAGTCTTGCCGTTTCAATTCCATCAACGCCGAGCCATGCAAGGCTTGCGCCGAATTTTGCGGGTCGCTCATCCGCTGGCGACTTGAGCGACTATACTAGCGAGAGCCGACCAGACGGGCCCGAGATTGCCGGAGATCGAGGTGATCGCAGTCAGAATTCCGATGGAAACAAGGCCGATCAACAGGCTGTATTCGATCAGCGACGCGCCGTTTTCACCCAACGCGTAGCCGTAAAGTAATGCAGCCGTCTCTCTCGTTTCCATGGAGATCGCCTTGCTTGAAAACAGGGCGCTTTTCCCAATTGGAAAAAGCGCCCGATTCCAACAATTGTTAGGCGGCTGTCGCCATGACGCTGGCGAGCTTCGACCAGATGGTAACGAGGTTGCCGCTGATCGCGGTGATTGACACGATGATCACGACCGAGATCAGGCCGATGAGCAAACTGTATTCGATCAGCGACGCGCCGTCTTCGTTTTTGACGAATTTGTTGATAAGCTTAAGCATGTTTTCGACTCCACCATTGCAAAGGTGAAGGCGCTCCCCCTGACAGTCGAACGGAAATCCCCCGATCAGACCTTGTTTTCTACGGCCCTCCCCCAAAGATCGGAGACGTCCGCACGTCAGGCCCCAAGAGCCGCCTTACCTTCCTCAAGGCTATGGCCGCCCCAAAACAAGAGCAACTTGTCTTTGTGCGGAACAACTCCCCCAGCGGTTGTTCGCCAAAGAGGCGAACATCAGCAAGAACAAGCGGTTAGGGTCAGTTAACCGATTAAGTTAATTTAAGATAACACGTTAACGGCGAATTATTCGTCACTAACAAACGCAGTTAATTTTTCCGGCGCCTGTGTTAACTATCCTTATACTGAGAATTACGCCGCACGAACTGTCCGCAGTTAAACGCTCTGTGAGTTAGTCGGCCGCGACCAGAACGAGGCGCACGTCGCCGCATTTGCGGCCAAGCTGCGAATAGGCGGCGTAAAGGCTGGCCGGAAGGCCGATCGCAGGGCCGGCAACGCGGGCGATGGCGCGCACGGCGTCTTCGCCGCCGCCGGTCGCGAAGACGAATAAGCTGATCAGGACCGAGGCCAGAACGGCCGCGCCGACCCCGAACACAAGCGCGCGAAAGGTAATGGCGAACCAGATGAGGGCGACGCGCTTCAGGGTCGGCTTTACAATCGTCATGAAGAGATGTCCGCGGCTTTGATCTGGGCTGGCGACGCCAGGAAGTATTGTGTTTAAGAAATTAACGCCCGACGCCCTTCAGCCAGGACCTGCATCCCGCGCCGACGAGCTTGCCTTGTTCGCGGGCGGTCCATCCCGCCGTCCAGGCGTCGCCGCCCTCGGGTCCGAAGACCGCTCGGCACTGCACAAAGCCGGTGCGATACTGGGACGAGAGGACCGACAAGCCCGTGCCGGCGAGGGACATGCCCTCACGATAGCACTGGCAGATGTCGCCATAGGCTGCATCCGCAGTCGCTGTAACGCCGGCGGCGACTTCCGGGATGGGAGCAGTTCCGCCCTGAGGTCCTGGAAGAACGCCGCGCCCAAAGGCGCCGGTAAGGCCGGCGATCGCCGCCCCGATGGCGACCAGTCCGAGAATGCCGCCGAACAAAAGCTCGACGGAAGGAAGCGAAACCTTGACGCCCGGCGCTGAGGACGAGGCGCCTTCATCGGCCGGCGCCCGCGAGACTTCGAACTGCTGGATACGGTCATAGGTGTGACCGCAATCCTTGCACTTCTGGATCGGCATGAACTGGCGCTCGCTGCAGTCGGCCTTTTCACAGCCGACCGAGCCGCATTCCGGATTGCCGCATTTAAAAGTCTGGCCGCCGCAGTCATGCCCCTTGCGGGTTCCCTCGCAGCGTTTGGCCTCGCGCAAACTCGCCATATCCCCGAACTCACTCCTGACGCCCAAAGGCGCACCCCGGCGTTAACGATGCTTCTCTCGCGGGCGATTGTCAAACGCCCTTGCCGGCGCTGGACAAGCCGTGGGAAGTGGACCCTAAAACGGTCCCGAAACGGGAGGAAACCCATGAACGGCGCACGCGCCCTCGCCTCGCTCCGGCCGCCGGAAAAAGCTCGCGGGAGCCGGCTTCATGCCTAAAATCGCGGTCATCGGCGCCGGCATGGCGGGCTCGTCCGCTGCGATGCATCTTGCAAAGCGCGGCGCGAAAGTCACCTTGTTCGACCAGTTCGCCTTCGGTCACGACAAGGGATCGTCGCATGGCGCGACGCGGCTCTTCAGGACGGCTTATTTCGAACACCCGAATTACGTCCCGATCCTCCAGCGCGCGCTCTCGATGTGGAAAGCGTTCGAGCAGGAAGCCGGCGAGACCTTGTTCCATCAGACCGGCGTCCTTGAGGCCGGGCCGCCTGAAGGGTTTCTCCTCACCGGGCTTCGCGCCGCCATCAAGGAGCACGATCTTCCGGTCCTGCATCTCAGCGCAAAAGATCTAAAGCGCGATCATCCGCTGATGAGCTTGCCGCCCTCGTTCGAGGCGATCTTTGAACATGAAGCGGGTTTTGTCCTCGCCGGCAAAACCGTCGCGCATCAAATTCGCCTCGCCAGGGAGCATGGCGCGCTGCTGCGACCCGAAACGCAGATTTCATCCTGGGAGGCGCGCGCCGGCGGCGTCGCCCTTGTCACCGGCGCAGGCGAGGAAATATTCGACCGCCTCGTCATCGCGGCCGGCGCCTTTGCAAACTCTCTCCTCAATTTGCCGCAAGCGACAGTGACGCCGGTCCCCAAGACCCTCTTCTGGCGCCGTCCGGATACGGATCAATTCGATCTCGGCAAGGGCTTTGCCCCCTTCGGCGTCGAAACGGCGGGCAAGCGGTTTTTCTACGGCTTTCCCTCGATCGACGCCGACGGCGTCAAAATCGCCGAGCACACGGGCGGGCAAGCCTTGGCGCGCCCCGAAGACCGCCGCGATGACCCGGTGGCGGGCGAACACTCCGAACTCGACGCATTCCTCAGCGCAACCATTCCAGCGCTCGCCGGCCGTCCGGGACGGCATCAAAGCTGCCTTTACGATGTTTCTTCCGATCATCATTTCCTGATCGACCGCCACCCCGCGTCCGACCGCGTCGTCTTCGCCGCAGGTCTATCCGGCCACGGCTTCAAATTCGCGCCGGTCCTTGGCGAGACGCTCGCCTTCATGGCGCTGGAGGACAAGGCGCCGTCGGACTGGGAGTTCCTGTCGCTGAAGCGGTTTTCGTAAAGGC
>JBBTJH010000318.1:7852-8206 GCA_038059555.1 Pseudomonadota bacterium
GCTCGGCTATCGCCTCGCTGGCCTCTCCCAAGGGAGAGGCGAAGGGCCTCTTGCCTCTCCCTCAGGAGAGGCCAGCGCGCGCAGGTGTGGGTCTCAGCTTGACCTTCGCGCCCATAGCCCGCAAGGAGCGCCGCACTCCAGCACAAAAGATCGATGACAACCGCTTATCTCAACCGCCGCACTTTCGCGATCATCTCGCACCCTGACGCCGGCAAGACGACCTTGACCGAGAAGCTTCTCTATTTCTCGGGCGCGATCCGTCTTGCGGGCGAGGTGAAAGCGCGCGGCGATCGCCGTCGCGCGCGCTCCGACTGGCTGGCGATCGAACAAAAGCGCGGCATCTCGGTGACGACC
>JBBTJH010000319.1:0-3347 GCA_038059555.1 Pseudomonadota bacterium
ATCGTCTGCTCGCGCTGCGTCAGGGCGTGCGACGAGGTGCAAGGAACGCTCGCGCTGCCGATCGAAGGGCGCGGCTTCAAATCGAAGGTCTCGTTCGCCGGCGCAGACTTCTTTGACTCAGAGTGCGTCTCCTGCGGGGCCTGCGTTGACGCCTGCCCGACGGCGACGCTGCAGGAAAAAGCGGTCGCGGAAATGGGCGTTCCCGATCGCACGGTGTTGACGACGTGCGCCTATTGCGGCGTCGGCTGTTCGTTCAAGGCGGAATTAAAAGGCGATCAGCTGATCCGCATGACGCCGTTCAAGGACGGGAAGGCAAATCACGGCCATTCCTGCGTCAAGGGGCGCTTCGCCTGGGGCTACGCCGCGCATCCCGACCGGATCACGACGCCCTTGATCCGCGAGAAAATCACCGACCCCTGGCGGGAAGCCTCGTGGGAAGAAGCGATCGGCACTGCGGCGCGCCGCCTTAAGGAAACGCAAGAAAAATACGGCCGCAAATCGATCGGCGCTATTTCATCTTCCCGCTGCACGATCGAGGAAGTCTGGGTCGTTCAGAAAATGGTCCGGACCGCCTTCGGGAACAATAATATCGACACCTGCGCGCGGGTTTGTCATTCGCCGACCGGCTACGGGCTGAAGCAGACCTTCGGCACATCGGCGGGAACGCAGGATTTCGACAGCGTCGAAGACGCCGATGTCATTTTGATCATCGGCGCCAACCCGACCGACGCGCATCCCGTCTTCGCCTCGCAGATGAAGCGGCGCCTGCGGCAAGGCGCAAAGCTCATCATCGTCGACCCGCGCGCAATTGACCTCGTCAGGATGCCGCATATTGAAGCCGCGCATCATTTACAGATCCAGCCCGGCACAAATGTCGCGCTGATCAACGGGCTCGCGCATGTGGCGGCGAGCGAAGGGCTGCTCGATCAGGATTTCATCGACGCGCGCTGCGATACGGCGTCGTTCCGCGAATGGCTCGCCTTCATCAAGAGCGCGGAAAATTCGCCGGATGAAGTCGCGGCCGTCACCGGCGTTCCTGCGGCCGAAATCATCGCGGCCGCGCGGCTCTTTGCTTCTTCGGCGCGCGCTGCGATCTATTACGGGCTCGGCGTCACCGAACACAGCCAGGGCTCGACCATGGTGATGGGCATGGCCAACCTCGCGATGGCGACCGGCAATATCGGACGGCGCGGCGTCGGCGTGAACCCGCTGCGCGGCCAGAATAATGTGCAGGGCTCGTGCGACATGGGCTCTTTCCCGCATGAATATTCAGGATACCGCCACGTCTCGAACGATGCGACGCGCGCCGAATTTGAAAAGGCGTGGGGCCGCCCGCAGGACAAGGAGCCGGGCTACAGGATCCCCAACATGTTTGACGAGGCGTGCGGCGGCAATTTCCGCGGCCTTTATGTTCAAGGCGAAGACATCGCACAATCGGACCCCAACACGCAGCATGTCGAAGCCGCGCTAAAAGCGCTCGACATTTTGATCGTGCAGGATCTATTCCTCAATGAAACCGCGCGCTTTGCGCATGTGTTCCTTCCCGGCACGTCGTTTCTTGAAAAGGACGGCTGCTTTATCAACGCGGAGCGTCGCATCAACCGCGTTCGGCCGGCGATCGCCTCAAAAACCGGCATCGAGGAATGGCGGGTGACGCAGGCGCTCGCCAACGCGCTCGGCTACGCTGAAATGAATTTCACGTCCGCGAGCGACATCATGGACGAGATCGCGGCGCTGACCCCCGTCTTTGCTCATGTGTCGCACCGGATGCTGGATGAAAAGGGGAGCGTCCAATGGCCGTGCACCGACGCGGCGCCGGAAGGAACGCCGATCATGCACGTCGATGAATTCGTGCGCGGCAAGGGTTTCTTCGTCACCACGGAATTTACGCCGACCAAAGAAAAGACCAACCGGAAATATCCGTTGATCCTCACCACGGGGCGCATCCTCTCGCAATATAATGTCGGCGCGCAGACGCGGCGCACCGCGAACGAGCAATGGCACGAGGAAGACGTGCTGGAAATTCACCCGTCGGACGCGGAAGCCCGCGGCGTGCGCGACGGTCAATGGGTGTCGGTGAACAGCCGCAAAGGCGAGATTGCGCTTGCGGCGCGCATAACGGAACGCGTCGCGCCGGGCGTTGTCTATACGACGTTCCATCACCCCGAGACCGGCGCCAATGTCGTCACCACCGAATATTCCGACTGGGCGACGCAATGCCCGGAATATAAGGTGACGGCGGTTGAAGTTGCGCCGGCCAATCACCGCTCTGACTGGCAGCGGCGCTACGCAGAGACGTTGCCGGCGCTGCGCCAGCTCGCGCCGTTGACGCCTTCGGAATGACGCGTGTGAAAATTCGCAAGTTTGGCTCTCCGATGCCCGTGTTTCGGGAAATTCCGGTGGGTGGCGGCGAGGCGCTCTGGAGCGTGCCCGAAGAAACGCCGGTCGCTTTCATCTATAATGGGCGAAACCACGCCGTCATGCTGGCGACGCCCGCGGACCTTGCTGACTTTGCGGCCGGCTTTTCCTTGACCGAGCGCATCGTCGATGCCGTCGATGACATTCTTTCAATCGACATTCATTTTGACGAGCGCGGCGTCGATATCCGGATGGATGTCGCGGCGAAAGCCGTTGAACGCTTCGACGTGCGCCAGCAGCGCCGTAACCTTGTCGGGCGCACCGGCTGCGGCGTTTGCGGCGTTGAGAACGCTGAGGTGTTCTTCGAGCCATTGCCGAAAGTCTCACAGCAAAAAACCCGCTTTGAAGATAAAGCCTTATTAAAAGCGATCGCCGCGCTTCCGGCGCATCAGGCGTTGAACGAGAAAACCAGAACGGTCCACGCGGCCGCCTGGGCGGGGCCGGGTGGCGAGATCGTTCTCGCGCGTGAAGATGTCGGCCGTCACAATGCGCTCGATAAACTTCTTGGCGCGCTCGCCATGGCGCGCGCGCCGCTCGATGACGGGTTTGTCATCGTCTCCAGCCGCTGCTCTTGCGAACTGGTCGAGAAGGCGGCGAGGAGAGGCGTCCGGGCGATCTTGTCCGTCTCCGGCCCGACCGCCTTCGCGATCCGGAAAGCCGATGAGGCGAATTTGTCGCTGTATGTGCGCTCTGGAGACGGCGTTGCTGCGGTGAATTGAGAGGCTTCCTTCTACCTCCCTTGAAAAGGGAGGTCGGAGCGAAGCGACGGGAGGGTTTCTTCAAATCGTGCACCGCGCTGAACCCTCCCTTTCGCGCGAGAACGCCGTCGCTCGCGCGCCGTCGTGCGCGAAAGCCCTCCCTTTTCAAGGGAGGGAGGAAGAGCGCGGGCCTTTCTTTACCTCCCTTGAAAAGGGAGGTCGGAGCGAAGC
>JBBTJH010000320.1:0-7395 GCA_038059555.1 Pseudomonadota bacterium
GATCAGGCTTTCGCCCATTGTCCAATATTCCCCACTGCTGCCTCCCGTAGGAGTTTGGGCCGTGTCTCAGTCCCAATGTGGCTGATCTTCCTCTCAGAACAGCTATAGATCGTCGCCTTGGTAGGCCATTACCCCACCAACTAGCTAATCTAACGCGGGCCGATCTTTTGGCGTAAACTTTCCCCCGAAGGGCTTATCCGGTTTTAGCTGAAGTTTCCCTCAGTTGTTCCGAACCAAAAGGCACGTTCCCACGCGTTACTCACCCGTCTGCCACTCCGTATTGCTACGGCGTTCGACTTGCATGTGTTAAGCTTGCCGCCAGCGTTCGTCCTGAGCCAGGATCAAACTCTCAAGTTGAGTTTGTGGATCCAGTGCCGGGTTGGAAAACCCGGCGCTCATCTTTATTTACTGACGTCGCAAAACCAAACTCCCGAATGAACGGAAGTATTTGGTTTTTACTTGAGAACGTCAGCGGATGACTGATCCGGCTTTGAACCTAAAAGGTTCCGCCAGGACGCACGCCGCCCACGTTTCTCTTCCTCAGATTCACTTGTCAAAGAGCCGCCGACCGTCCCCGGGAAACCCCAAAAACAGCCGACAAAAAACCGACACTCCCGAAGCCGCCCGTAAAACCCCTTGCGGAGTTCCCGGCGGCCGCCTCGGCCGCGTCGGTGGAGGCGCGGATTTAGTCGCCCGAGCCCACCGTGTCAACGCTATTTTAGAACTTTTTTTCGCTTTCGATTTTTCCCCAAATTCCACAGGAAAATCGGAGACTTAGTCACGAAAACGACCATCGGCGGGGCTTGGCGCCCCGCCCGGGCAAGCTCTCAATAACACTGAGGCGCGGACCCTACGCCGCGAGGTTGCGAAGGGCAAGCGCTTTTTCGCCGCATGATTGGGTTAATGAAGGGTTAAGGGGGGAAATGGGGGATGGGGGATGGGGATCGTCGCGAAAGAGGCGGCGCGGCGCTCATCGGCCGGGAGCCTGCAGTTCATCAGTAGGCTGATTGATCCGCGCGAGAACGCATAAGGGGCGGCGGCCAATGCAGTGAGCGACGCCCCCTCGCCCAAAAACGCCGTGCGGTTGTGACTTCTCTTTGCGGGAGGCCTTGCGCGCCTATGACGCGATATAGTCCTTCAGCATCGCCGCTTCCCGCTCGATGTCGTCGATTTTCCTTTTGACGACGTCGCCGATCGAGACGATGCCCGCGAGCTTTCCTTCGTGGATGACCGGCATGTGGCGGATGCGCTTTTTCGTCATCACGCCCATCAGCTCGTCGAGCGAGGTGTCGAGCGTGCAGGTGAAGGGGTTTTTGGTCATGCAGTCGGAGACGGGCCTTGAGAGCGCGTCCGGCCCTTCGCTTTTGAGCCGCCGGACGACGTCGCGCTCGGAAAAAATGCCGGAAACCGCGCCGCCCTTATCCTTGACCACGACCGCGCCGATATTTTTCTCGCCCAAAAGATCGACGGCCTCTCTGACCGTCGTTGCGTCGGAAACCGCGAAAACATCCGCGCCTTTTGACCGGAGGATGTGTTCAACTTTCACTTGAGCCTCCTTCCTGTTGAGGAAGGAAAGTCTGCGCCTTTCAGCGGGGAAATCAAGAAGGGGGGAATGGTGAATAGTGAATGGTGAATGGGGGGAAAGGGGTAGTTTCGGTTATGGGGAGGAGCGACGAGCCGGGATCGCCTCCCTTTGCCCATTCACCATTCACCATTCTCTATCTTCTCGCCGGATCGAACAGCGGGAAGAAAATCAGCCCGAAAAGGAAGCCGCCGACATGGGCCTGCCAGGCGATATCGGCGTCGCCGGCGCCCATGCCGGGGCCGAAGATCGCGACCGAGGCGTTCATGGCGATGATGACCGCCGACAAGATAAGGACGCTTTTGTCCGTGAGCGGAAGAACGCCCTTCGCCGATTCGGGCTTTGAATGCGGCCGGTGGAAGGCGAAGCGGACGAGCCCTCCAAGAAGCCCCGTAATGCCCCCTGAAGCGCCGACCAGCAGCGTCGGATCGTTGAGATGAAAGACCGAAAAGAACGCCCCGCCGGCGGCGCTGCACAGCGCGAAAAACGAAAAGAACCGCAGCGGAGAGTTGAACCGCCGCGCAATCGGCGTCCCGAACACGAAGAGCCAGAGGAGGTTGAAGAGAAGGTGCGTGCCGGTGGCGTGAATGAGCGCATGGGTGAACAAGGGCGCAATCGCCCAGAACCAGCCGCCCGCCCCCGCCCCGCCCGCCGCAAGCCGGGCGGGCGAGAGGCCGAAGCGATCGGCGATCCCCTCTTCGACCGCGTCCGGCGCGAGCGTCATCGCGAGGCAAATCACCGCGAGGAGCGCCGCCAGCACCGTGACGCTCACCGGGACATTGCCGAAAACCGACGGCGCAGATCCCTCCCCGCCAGTTCCAGCGCGCAAGCGTAAGGGGCGGCGCGCCTCCGCTTTTCGATCTTCGCTTCCGGTCATCCCCGTCCCGCTATCGACGTCCCGCTATCACGCCCCGCACTCGTCGCCCTGCCCAACGACGCCGGCGGCGCATAAATGCGCAAAAAGTGGACGCCGACGCGCCCATCTAGGGACATGCGCGCCCCGGAAGCAAACCTTTGTTCACACTGAAGCCTTACTATTTGCGGCGGACAAGCAATTTTTAACCAAGAAACCCTCGCGAATGCCTGCTCAATCCGGACCTCCATCCAAGCCGACGGCCGCTCCGGCCCCGGAGCTCTCGCCGGACGAGCGGCGACGCCATCGCCGCGTCGGGCTCACCTTGAAAGCGCGCGTCCTCAAACAGGGCGGCGACGAGGAGCCCTGCCTCGTCGTCAACATCTCGGCGGGCGGCGCCCTCCTGAAGGCGGTCAATCCCCCGCTCGCAGGCGAAAAAGTCGTCGTCTACATCGACGATGTCGGCCGCTATGAGGGGCTCGTCATCCGTTCGGCCAAGCATCATTTCGCCGTCGATTACCGGGCCCGCAAAGCGAAGACCCGGCGCGCGGCCGATAACCTTACCCACGCGCTCAACACGCCGCATATGCGCCTTGACCGCCGCCAGAACCCGCGCATCCAGCAAGATCAGCCGACGGTTCTGACGCTCGAAAGCGGCGAGTCGTTTGCTTGCGAGATCCTCGATATTTCCCTCACCGGCGCCTCGATCGCGATCGAACCAAAGCCGGCGTTAGGCGCAGTCGTCACCGTCGGGCGCACGCCGGCGAAAGTCGTTCGCCGTCACGAAAAAGGCGTCGGCGTCGTGTTCACGGGCGCACCGGAAAAAATGGAGGAGGTCATCGAAGCGACCAAGTCCCTGATTGATACAAAAGGGGTCGGCGCGGGGCTTGCACCTCAATTCGGCAAAAAGGGCGCTTCCGCCTGACGGCCGGATAATTGGAGCTACGCATGTTCGCGGACAATTGGTGCCTCAAATCGAACGAGCGGGTTTACGGCCCTTATTCCTCACGCGATTTGAAAAAATTCGCCCAGGAAGGCCGCTTCGCCGCATGGTCGCTGGTGGCGCCTGCGGGCGGGCGCGACTTCAAGGAAGCGCGGCTCGAACCGGCGTTCGCCCAACTATTCGGCATCGAAAAAGCGCCTGACGGATCACACAACTTCGGCAAACTCGATCGCAGCGATGCGGCGCCGGCAACGCCCGCCAACGACATCTCGCACGAGCCGCGCCGCGCGCGCCCGCTCGGCTCCGCTAAACCAAATCCGAGTACGGATCAATTAGAGCCGGCGAATTTCGTCATCATCTTCGACGTCGTCAACGCCGCCGCGAGCCGCGTTGAAAATGCGCTGTCGGGACTTGGCTCTTCGTTTCGCCTCGCTGAAAACGTCTGGAGCGTCAATTGCGCGCTGACCGCGATCGGCGTCAGGAACGCCCTTTCGCCGTTTTTAAGACCCTATGAGTCGCTGTTCGTGATCGACGCGACGCATGGCCGGACTTCCTGGCAAAATTACGCGCCCGAAGCGCACGCCAAGATTACGAAGGCCTATGTTCATGGCCGCCTTGGCTGAGGCAGGCGGTGAATTCGTGAATGGTGAATGGTGAATGGGGCCTCGCTTCTTCCTTTCTCCCCATTCACTATTCACCATTCACCCTTCCTCCCTTCCCCCCCTCGCGCGGAACTTGCGCGCGGCTGGCGAACACCCATAGCCTTGCAACAGCAGTCGATTTTGGCGTCCACCCCAACCGGCGGTTGAATGCACAGTTTGCTTCGTAGCGACCCTTCTGCCCGCCAGTCCTCGCGACGCCCCTTTTTGCACCCTGAAAAAATTGTCTTCCCTGTCGCGCGCGGCGCGCGGGAGGGATTTTGTTTATCGCCGCAAAAGGAGAGAGTTGATGGCGAAACGCTCCGCCCAGCCCCGGCGCCGGCAAATGCGAAATGCCGGTCCCAATGAGGAGTTTCAGGGCCGTGATTATGAAGGCGACAATGTCCGGCGTCTCTTCGACGACGGTCACTGGACGCCGCTCGGTCAGGAAAACGAGCGTGAGCAAAAATACCGAAAGAACATTCGCGTGCAAAATGACGCCCAGCAATCGCTGATCGATGCGATCGACGCCTCGCCGCTGGTCTTCGCCGCAGGCGCCGCCGGCACCGGCAAGACCTATATCGCCATCGCCAAAGGCGTCGAAGCGCTGGAGCAGGGGCGCGTGCGTCGCATCGTGCTGTCGCGCCCGGCGGTTGAAGCGGGCGAAAGCCTCGGCTTCCTGCCCGGCGACATGGCGGAAAAACTCTCGCCTTATCTCCGGCCGCTGTATGACGCGCTCTGCGACCGCATTTCGGGAAAGCGCTTAAAAGCGCTGCTCGCCGAGGGCGTCATAGAGATCGCGCCGATCGCCTATATGCGCGGGCGGACGCTCAACAACGCCTATATCGTCATCGACGAGGCGCAAAACTGCACCTACGGCCAGCTCAAAATGCTGCTGACGCGCCTTGGCTGGTCGTCCTCGATGATCGTCACCGGCGACCCCGCACAGACCGATCTTCTCCCCGGCATGTCGGGGCTTGAGCCGGTGATGGAGAAACTTCTGCCGATCGAACAAGTCTCGATCGTCCGCTTCACGCGGGCCGACGTCGTCCGCCATCCGCTCGTCGCGGAGATGATTGACGCGCTCTGAACGAGGATCCTGTCATCCCGGAAAATCGTGAAGCGATTTATCCGGGACCTCCTGAAACGGGAGCTCCGTTGCTTCACGGGGTCCCGGCTCTCCGCTACGCTTTGGCCGGGAAGACACGGAACCGGCTGCGTGCTAGAAGCGCGTCTGCTTTGCAATTTGAGTAAACGGACGATTTTATGACGAATTACGGGATCGGCTGAGAGGAAGTCAAAAAGGAATCGAGCTGGCGCTATCCGCTCGGCATCTTTCTCGCGACGCTCGTTTTGTGCGCGATCTTTCTTTATTATTATGTCGGGCCGAGCGTCGATGAGCTGGGCGGCAATGTGCCGAGCCCGGCGATCAGCGAAGAGCCGATCGCGATCACCGTATCGGGCGTCGATTTCGCCATCCCCGCCAATTACACCGTGTTTCCCCGCGACCGCCGCGGCGGCGCGAGAGATGAGGTCTGGCTCTATGCGTTGTGGCCGACCTTGTCGGGGTATGCGCCGTCGCGCCGCGTCGATTTTGTCGAGAACGCAGCCGACACGCGCCGCATCGACATTTTGATCGCCGCGCGCACCTCGCCCTTCAGCGAGCGCGAGCGGATCGACATTCTTTATATGCCGCAGACGATCGACCGGCGCGGCGCCAGAACGCCCTATGGCCTCATCAAATACGAGTTCAAGGAGCAACGCGCGAATGTGCCGACGAGCGGCTACGCCGACACCGAGCTTTACCTCGGCGAAGGCGCCGAAAAAGACGTGATCGCGCTCTTTTGCTTCAAGGACCGCGAGGATATTCCGGGACCCGAATGCTGGCGCGAGATGGAAATTGCGCCGAATGTGACGCTGACCTATCGCTTCAAGCGGCCTTATCTCGCCGAATGGCGCAAGATCGATACGGAAGTCAGATCGTTCGTGAGCGGACTTAAAGCGAAGAAAAGCTAGAGCGCGTTCCCGAAAAGTGTGCGCGGTTTTCGGAAAGAACGCGCGACAAAACAAAAGACTAGACTGCGGTTTCCGAATGGCAATTCGGGAAACGCGGTCTAATCCCGCCCAAAGAGCGCGCCGATCGCCGTCATCAACGGGGGACCTGCGACAAGCCCGATCGTCAACAGGACGCTTGCGTAAAGCGCCGCCTCGACGCCCTCGCTCCAGACGCCGGCGACATCGCTCGCGCCAAGCGCTGCAATCGCCAGCAACGAGGCGGCGACATAGGAGAACAAGCTGTCGGCGAGCGCCATCTGCGCCACTTCGCGCGTTTTACGGCGCGGATTGCGCCGGTCGCGCCAGGCGAGAAAAAGCTGCGCCGAGAGACAGGCGGCGAGAGCCGTCGCGGTCACCCGCGCAATTTCCGACGGCGGCGCAATTCCTGAAAAATCCACCCCCCAGCTCGCGAGCCTTCCCGCGACAGCAACCAGCATCGCCGTCATCAGCGCTGTCCGCAAGGAAACAAAGACCAGCGCGGAGAAAATCGCGACAGCGCTGATGAGCGCGATCTCGCCGACGCTCGCCGGGGTCGCCGTTTCGAACGCGGCGACGATTGCCGCGATGAGGATGATCGCGCTCGCCGCAATCGCCGAGCTTGGCGGCAACAGGTTGCGTATCGCCGTGAGCAGCGGGCGCAATTGCGCGCGGCGGCGGTTTTCAACGACCGCCGTCATTTCGGTTTTCGCCTTCAGCGACAAGGCGCCCGCCAGCATGAACAATGGCGCTGCGAGACAAAAAGCGGCCGCGCCGGCGGCGACGCGCGACGAGGCGAGAACGGCGGGAAGCGCCCCTCCGCCGGCGAACGCCGCGAGCGCAATCGCTGAAACGCCTACCGCCATCGCAAAGAGCGCAGGCGCCGCGGCGTGCCGCGCGGCGTCGGCGGCCGCAGTCGAATTGTCGCCGCCTTCGGCAAAACTTCGGGAGAACGCCGCCGCCATCTGCACAGAGAGCGCGACGCCAAGGGCGGCCGCGAGCGCAATCGCCGCCCCCGCCGCCTCAGGGGCGCCGTCGCGGCTCGTTTCAATCGCTACGACCGCAAGACCGGCCGAAGCGCCAAGGACGACCGCCGCGATCCCGATCAGCGAAAAGCCGACAGCGGCCCGCCACAGCGGCGCGCCGATCGCGAGCAGAAATGTGAGCGCGGCGGCGAAGATGAGCGCGAGACTGTCATCGACCAGAGGAATGTCGAGATCGGTCTGGCTGAGGACGCGGCGCAGGGCCAAAAGCAACCCGGCGAGAATTCCCGCGTAAATGGCGCGCAGCCAGAAATTTTTCGGCGCCGCCGCTGCAATCGCCGCCGGAACGGCGGGCAGAAATGCGC
>JBBTJH010000321.1:0-4284 GCA_038059555.1 Pseudomonadota bacterium
GGAATGCCGATCATGGCGATCAGGTAGACGAAGAACATCACCTGTCCGAGCAATGGCTGCGAAAGGATGTAGCCGACGATGCCGGTCGCTACGACTTCCTTGACGACTGTCGCAGTCTCCATCGCATTATTGAGAAGGAACCAGACGACGGGGACGGCGGCCAAGGAAAGGAGGACAATAATCGCATCGCGATTCTTGCCGCCTTCCGGCGGATTGCCGTAGTCCTTCAGCATATCGCCGGCGAACTGGAACCGCGCCCAGGCGAGCAGCATGCCGAAGCCCGCGAGCGCAAAGCCCCATTGATAGCCGTAAGTTACGGCGATCAGCGGCGCCAGAAACTGCGAGATGATCGAGCCGAGATTGATCCCCATGTAAAAAATCGTGAAGCCGGCGTCGCGCCGCGGATCGGTCTCGGGATAGAGCGTTCCGACGATTGAGGAAATGTTCGGTTTGAAATAGCCGTTGCCGACGATAATCAGCCCGAGCGAGATGAAAAGCAGAAGGACCGAAACCGGATTGCGGTCGGCGTCGAATTTGTAATCGGCCGCGCTGACAATCGCCGGAAGATCGGCGCCGGTCGCGCCGGCGAGATTGAGCGAGCCGTCCTCATTGCCGCTGATCCGATACCGGTTTTCGCCGGAGACGACATACTGACCGGCGGTGTCGCCATTGGTGACGACAGAGACTTCATAACGATGGTCGTTGATCGTCACATAGGGCTTGGCGCTCTCGCCGCCTGAAAACGCGAGGAGCAGATAACCCGCCGACATCAAAATCGCGCCGAACTTGACGGCTTTTTTCGATCCGAAATACTGGTCGGCGATGAGACCGCCGATCAGCGGCGTCAGGTAAACCAATGAGGTGAAGGCGCCATAGAGGCCGTTGGCGACGCGGTCGGCGAAGACGAAGTGCTGAACCAGATAGAGGATCAGCAGCGCTCTCATGCCGTAATAGCCAAAGCGCTCCCACATTTCCGTGGTGAACAGGAGCGCTAATTGGCTCGGGTGGCCGAACCACTGTTTTCCAGCGGACGGCTTTGCTGCGGCGTCAGTCATCTTCCCTCCTTGGTTTTAGGCGATCCTTCGGCAGCCCCTGCCTAAGACGCCTGCCCCTTTTTCATTCGGGGCTCTATAAGACAACGCGCGGAGAATTGGTCTCCGCGCGCAGTTTCGGCGGGAGAGTGGCCGAATTGCGGCGGGAAATCCAGTGCTTGGCGGAGGACGGGACGGGTGTTTGAATTAGACGAACATTTGGCGAACGACACAGTGATCGTCGGCGAAATGCCTTTATCGCGCGTCCTCTTGATGAAAGACGCGCGCTTTCCCTGGGCCATCCTCGTGCCGCGCCGTCAGGGTCTCGTTGAATTTCACGATATGACGCAAGCTGATCGTCGCGATCTGATGGAAGAGGCGGCCGCCGTATCTGCTGCACTGCGAAAGCTCGCCAGCGCGTCGAAAATGAATGTCGCGATGCTCGGCAATGTGGTGCGGCAACTCCATGTGCATGTCGTTGCGCGCCGCGAGGACGATGACGCTTGGCCCCGCCCCGTCTTCGCGGTCGGAACGCCAGTTCCCTACGAGGAAGGTGAGGCTGAGGCCTGCGCCGGCGTCCTTAAGGCCGCGCTTGGGATTTAAGCGCGCGCTTTTTCAGCGTCCTGCGCACCAGCCCGACAATGCTGATCACCAGCCAGAAGAATTCGATGACGATCGACGGCGGGTTCGGGCGGTGGACGAGGGAAAATAAAATCAACAGCGCGCCGATGGCGTTCAGCGCCGGATAGAGCGTGCGCGTCGCATCCATTTTTCCGACCTGGCTCAGAAAATAGGTGCCGACGACGAGCGCGACGCCGCAATAGCCGACAAGGTCTGGAACCGTCAGCAGCGCTCCCATCAAATTTGCATCGCCCAGCCCTCGACCGCCATCGCCGCCTGACGAATGGCTTCCGAGCGCGTCGGATGGGCGTGACAAGTGCGCGCGATATCTTCCGACGCGCCGCCAAATTCCATCACCGAGACAACTTCCGCAATGAGCTCGCCGGCGCCGACACCGACGATATGCGCGCCCAGCACGCGGTCGCTTTTGGCGTCGGCGAGAATTTTTACAAAGCCGTCCGTCTCGTGATTGGTTTTGGCGCGGCTGTTCGCCATGAACGGAAATTTCCCGGTCTTGTAGGCGATGCCCGCTTTTTTCAGATCCTCTTCCGTTTTGCCGACAGACGCGACCTCGGGAAAGGTGTAAACGACGCTTGGGACCGTATCGTAATTGACGTGCCCCGCCTTGCCGGCGGTCAGCTCAGCGCATGCCGCGCCGTCGTCTTCGGCTTTGTGCGCGAGCATCGGCCCGGCGATGACATCGCCGATCGCAAAGACGCCGTCGATATTTGTCCTGAAATGGCCGGTCTCGATGAAGCCGCGCGCGTCGGTTTTAACGCCGATCCGTTCAAGTCCGAGGCCTTGCGTGTGCGGACGGCGCCCGATCGCGACCAGCACGGCGTCGGCGGCGATCGTCTCCGCCTTGCCGCCGGCGGCCGGTTCAACCGACAAGGTCACGCCCGCTTTCGTTTTCTGGGCGCCGGTCACTTTCGACGACAGGCGGAATTCAAAACCCTGTTTTTTCAAGATGCGCTCGAACTGTTTCGACACCTCGCCATCCATGGTCGGCAAAATGCGGTCGAGGAATTCTACGACCGTCACTTTAGAGCCAAGCCGGCGCCAGACCGAGCCGAGCTCCAGTCCGATGACGCCGCCGCCGATGACGACGAGATGCTCTGGGACGGACGTTAACGACAGCGCGCCGGTCGAAGAGACGATTTTGCTCTCGTCGATGTCGACGCCTTTCAAGGGCGTCACCTCAGAGCCGGTCGCGATGATGATGTTCCGGGTGGCAAGATCCGTCGTCTTTCCGTCAACGCCGCCGACGCGGACCTTTCCGGGCGCAACGATTTGGCCGGCGCCGTAGAAAACTGCGACCTTGTTCTTCTTCATCAGGAACTCGACGCCCTTGGTGAGGCCGTCAACTGCGTCGTCCTTCTGTTTCAGCATCTGCGGCAAATCGAAGGTGAGGCCGCCGGTCTTGATGCCGAGACCTTCAAATTGCGTCGAGGCGGTTTCATAAAGCTCGGAGGCGTGAAGCAGCGCTTTCGACGGGATGCAGCCGACATTAAGACAAGTCCCGCCGAGTTTTTTCGTGTCGCGCTTTTCGACAATTGCGGTTTTCAGCCCAAGCTGACCGGCGCGGATCGCCGCGTTATAGCCGCCCGGCCCCGCGCCGATGATGACGATGTCGTAGATGTCGGCCATGGCGCGTTCCTAAAGATCGAGCAGCAAGCGCTGCGGGTCTTCGAGGTTTTCCTTCACGCGGACAAGGAAGGTGACCGCGCCTTTGCCGTCGACGATGCGGTGGTCATAGGAAAGAGCGAGATACATCATCGGGCGGATGACGATCTGTCCGCCGCGAACCACGGGACGCTCTTCGATGCGGTGCATGCCGAGCACGCCCGACTGCGGCGGGTTCAAGATCGGCATCGACATCAGCGAGCCGTAAACGCCGCCGTTCGAGATCGTGAAGGTGCCGCCCTGCATTTCTTCGAGCGTCAGCGCGCCGTCGCGGGCGCGGCGGCCGAAATCGGCAATCCCTTTTTCAATGCCGGCGAGCGACAGCCCGTCCGCGTCGCGCAAAACCGGCACGACGAGGCCCCGGTCGGTCCCGACCGCGACGCCGATGTCATAATGGTTCTTGTAGATGATGTCGGTTCCGTCGATCTCGGCGTTGACGTCCGGAATTTCCTTCAGCGCGTGAACGCACGCCTTCACGAAGAACGACATGAAGCCGAGCTTGACGCCGTGCTTCTTCTCGAAAAGATCCTTGTACGATGCGCGCAGGCCCATCACCGCCGTCATGTCGACGTCGTTGAACGTCGTCAGCATCGCGGCGTTTTCCTGCGCTTCTTTCAGGCGGCGCGCGATCGTCTGGCGAAGGCGCGTCATCTTCACGCGCTCTTCGCGCGGACCGGTGTCGCGCGGGGGCCTTGGCGCCTCCGGCACTTTGGCCTGCGGCGCAGCCGCGCTGAGCACATCGCCCTTGGTGACACGGCCATCCTTGCCGGTTCCCTTTATCGCCGAAGGATCGACGCCTGTTTCGGCGACGACGCGGCGCGGCGCCGGCGATAATTCAGCGTCAGCCTTTGCGACGACGGGCGAGGCTTTCGCCGCCGCCGGTTTTGCTTCTTTGGCGGGCGCGGCTTTTCCCGACCCGTCGATCGCGCCGAGCAATCCGCCGACCTCG
>JBBTJH010000322.1:0-4171 GCA_038059555.1 Pseudomonadota bacterium
CTTCTTCCTCCTGACGCACGACGCGGAGGACTTCCTCGATCGAGGTCAAGCCGTTCATCACATGACGGAAGCCTGAAATCGCCAGCGTGTCCGCGCGGCGAAACGCCTGTTCCGCGAGAGCGGCTTCGCTGGCGTCTTCATGGATGAGGCGCCGAAGCGTTTCATCGACCACCATCAACTCATAAACGCCGATGCGGCTTTCGTATCCCGTATGCCCGCAGCGCCCGCAGCCCGCCGGCCGGAAGATTTTTGCGCTCTCCCCCGCCGTCATGCCGAGAAGCTTTCTCTCGGCGGCGTCGGGCTCATAGGCCTCTTTGCATGCCGGACAGAGGCGCCGGACGAGACGCTGCGCCAGAACTGCGGCGACGGTCGATGAAAGCAGGAACGGTTCCGCGCCCATATCGCGCAGGCGCGTGATCGCCCCGACAGCGGAATTGGTGTGAACGGTCGAGAGAACGAGGTGCCCGGTCAGCGACGCCTGAATGGCGATTTCAGCCGTTTCGACATCGCGAATTTCGCCGACCATGACGATATCCGGGTCCTGACGCAAAATCGCGCGAAGGCCGGCGGCGAAGGTCATGCCGACCTTCGGGTTGATCTGCGTCTGGCCGACGCCGTCAATCGCATATTCGACCGGGTCTTCGACGGTCAGGATATTGCGCGAGGGATCGTTCAACAGTTTCAGCGCCGCGTAGAGCGTCGTCGTTTTGCCGGACCCGGTCGGGCCAGTGACCAGTATGATGCCGTTCGGGCGCGTCAAGGTCTGCTGCAGCCGCTTCAGCGTTTCGGACGGCATCCCGAGAGCGTCGAGATCGAAGCTTGCTTCTTCCTTGTCGAGAATGCGCATGACGACACGCTCGCCGAACCGGGCCGGCAAAGTCGAAACGCGCACGTCGATCAGCTTGCCGCCGAGCGAGAGCGAGATGCGTCCGTCCTGCGGCAGGCGCTTTTCCGCGATGTCGAGACGCGCCATGACTTTGACGCGGCTTGTCAGAACCGGCGTCATCCGCGCCGGCAAGGAGAGAATTTCGCGCAACACGCCGTCGATGCGGAGCCGGATCGAGAGCGATTTTTCATACGGCTCGATGTGGATGTCTGACGCTTTCAGCTTCACCGCTTCGGCGATAATCGCGTTGATGAGGCGGATGACCGGCGCGTCGTCTTGCGTGTCGAGAAGGTCGGCCGTCGCCGGCAATCCTTCGGCGAGCGAGGCGAGATCTTCCTCGCCTTTCTCCATCTTGAAATCGTCGGCCCTGATGCCGTCCGCCGAATAGATCTCCGAAAGCCGCCGCTCGAACGCGTCGGCGGGCATCACGTCAATCTTGATCGGCGCATTGACGACGCGGCGGACTTCTAAAAGCGCTTTGGGATCGGCTGTTCCCCGCGATCCGACACGCGCCGGGCGCGCCTCAGCGTCAAGAACGACGAGACCGTTCTCCTTCGCAAAGGCGTAGGTCAGTCTGACCGTCGGTGCGCTTCTGGTTTCGCTCATTGCTCGTCGGCTGATACTTTACCGGGCAAGCCCGTCACCTGATCGATCAGGCGCTCGATCTCCGATGTCGGCTTGCCGGTGTTCAAGAGTTCACGCGCCTTGATGTAATCCATTTTCTTTTGCGTCGCGGCCTCGGCGGTCGCTTTATCTTTAATAATCGTCGGCCTCAGGAAGACCATCAGATTGCGGCGCTCGCGCAAACGCGACTTCGATTTGAAAAGATTGCCGGCAATCGGGATATCTCCGAGCAACGGCACCTTGTCCTCGACCGTCAGGGAATTCTGATCGACAAGGCCGCCAATGACGAGAATGTCGCCATCGTCGACTAGCGCCGTCGTTTTGATTTCGCGCTTGTTGGTGATGATATCTCCAGAAGTGCCGATCGTCCGCGCGATGCTCGAAATCTCCTGACGAAGATCCATCGTCACGGTGCCGCCGTCATTGATCTGCGGCGTCACCTCCAGAATGACGCCGACCTGCTCGCGGGTTACCGTCCTAAACGCATTATCGAGATTTTGTCCGACCGCCTCCCCGGTCGTAATCGGAATTTCCTGACCGACCGAAAGTTTCGCCTCCTGATTGTCGAGCGTGACGATCGAGGGGAACGATAGCACATTCGATTCCGTGTCCTGCTTCAATGCGGTGACAACAGCTCCGAACACGGCGTCGTTGCCGATCTTGCCGCCAGCGCCGCCGATAAAGCCGTTGAGGGAGACGAGAGATGTGATGGCGGCATCGGCGAGCGTACTGCTAAGCGTCGCGTTGGTGCCGACTGTCGTCGTCGTATTGCTTCCCTTCAAGATGGAAGGGTCAAGCAGCAACGCCCCGGCCGCTGCAAGTATGTTCGGAGCAGTGCTTGAAAAATTCGTCGCCGTGAACGGGACGCGCTTGCCGTCGGTCGGCGCCAGCAGATATTCAACGCCGAGCGCCCTCGCCGTCGTATCCGAGACTTCGACGATGATCGCTTCGATCTGCACCTGCGCGCGGCGAACGTCGAGTTGTTCGACGACCTTTTTCAGCGTTTGCTGAATGTCTGCGTCGCCGGAAATGATGACGGAATTCGTCGCCTTGTGAAACGAGATATTGACCCGCGACGCGGCCGTCGGCGCGCCTTGCGCGTCGCCGACGCCTGCCGTCGTCTGGCCGGTGGCGATTTCCTTCAAGAGCTTCGCCATGTCTTCCGCATCCGCGTGGTTGAGCGTGATGACGGAAAGGTCCGACTGCGTTTTTCCAATGCGGTCGAGCTCAGCGATAACTTCAGAGAGCCGCTTTAAGATCTGCGGCTCGGCGCGGATGAGGATCGAGTTGCTCGCCGCCACGGGGATGACGCTGATCTTCGACGCAGAAACTGCGCCTTCTTCGGAAATTTCCTGCGCCATGTCGGAGACGACGCGCGCGACCTCGGCGGCCGAGGCGTTTTCAAGCGTGATCGTGCGATAAACCGTCGTATCGCGGTCGATCTGCGCGAGCACTTCTCTAAGGCGCGCCATATTGTCGGCCGTATCGACAAGGATGACGGCGTTGCCGCTGCGAACCGGCGCGACGACGCCGCGTTCTGAAATGATCTGCGAAAGATTGGCGGCCGCCTCGCGCGCATCGACGTGATTGAGGCGCACGATCTGCGTGACGAAATCGCCGGCGACCGATTTGCCGACGGGACCTGCGGCTCTCGATCCCTCCTGAACCGGGATGATGCGATAGCTGTTGGCGCTGATCGGCGTCGCGGTGAAGCCTGTGACGCGGAGCGCCGCTTGAAAGAGCTCCCAGGCTTCATCGGCGCAGAGCCCGCCATTCGGGCCCGACTTGATCGTCACCTTGCCGGCGACGCGCGGGTCGAGAACGAATTTCTTTCCCGTGCGCATCGCGATTTCATCGACGACACCGCGAATATCCGCGTCTTCAAGATTGAGCGCTTCGCCGCAATTTTCCTGCGCGACAGCCGCCCCAAAGAGGGTCGAAGCGGCGAACGCGATCCCGGCGAGTTTTTTCATTAGGGCTTTCCTAGTCATTGGGAAGAGTTTCGGTGTTCGGCAACGCGATCGTGACCGGCATAACGACGCCGTCGCGCTGAATGCTGATGGTGACGCTCGGTTTTCCCTCGATGGCGGCGATCAGGCCGAGACCTGCGGCAATATCGGGTCCGATCGGCTGGTTATCGACAGCGACCAGCACATCTCCAGATCGCAGGCCCAGATCCTGGAAGGCTTCTTCATCGTCCGCAGGCTGAAGAACCAGTCGGACATTGCCGACATCGTCCAGTTCGGGCTGCGCCGAGATCAATTGCCCGATGGAGGCAAGGCCGTTGATGTTCGACTTTATCTTGCTGTCTTGCGGGGGAGCGCTTGTTCCGTTGACGGGCGCGATCTGTTCGCGATTGATGAGGCGCAGCGATTCTCGCGCGCCGTTGCGGTTGATGACGACTTGATCCCGGTAGACCTTCTCAAGCGTCACGCCATTGGTGATGGTGTCGCCGATCGCATAACGTCCCTGCTTCTCATCGGGCGTTTTGATAAAGGCGGCGCCGCCGTCCTCTGTGATCCATGTGCCGTGCAAAACGAGATTGAGCGTCGTCTCCGCGAGATCGGGGCCCTGCTCCAGATCGCCCGCGACCTCAGCCGTTGAAACGGACGCCATGCGAAATGGATCGATCGGTCCGGAGGGAGCGACCGCTGCGGGAAC
>JBBTJH010000323.1:0-5709 GCA_038059555.1 Pseudomonadota bacterium
CGACGCCGGCCATATCGCTTATCAATCGAAGGCCGCGATTGATCTTTATGCTGAGAAAATACCCCTGTCGGAGGCGGCGCAATCATGGCTCTCGAAAGCGCCGGAAGCTGACGCGGCGATCGCGCAGATCGCCTCCTTCGGCGACGATTACGAAATTTTGTTCACCGCCCCAGCGTCGCGCCGCCGCTCAATCGAAATGGCGTCGCAAGTGACGAAGACCCCGGTCGCGCGCATCGGCGCTGTCGGCAGAGGGAAGGGCGTCCGCCTTTTAAACGCGAAGGGCGCCGAAATCCCTGTCCCCCGCGCCGGGTTCGATCATTTCAAGGCTTGAAAAGCCGGCCGCCGCCGCTTTTTGCCGCCGCCCCTTTAGGGCGGTATAAGGCAAGCTGCACTCGAGGAGGCCGGGGTGACAGAAGACGGGACGTACGACTATGCCGCCTTCATCAGCTATAACAGCGCCGACCGCGAGACGGCGCGGCGGCTGCAACGAGCCCTTGAAAACTATCAAACGCCGAAGGAATTGCGCGGACGCGCGGCAGGGTTCGGTCCGATCGCCGAGCGCATCGGCAAAGTGTGCAGAGATCGCACCGACTTTAAATCCGGCGAGAGCCTCAGCGCCGCGCTAAAAGAAGCGCTCAGAAAATCCTGGTGCCTCATTGTTCTTTGCTCTCCGGACAGCGCCCAATCGAAATGGGTGAATTCGGAAATCGAGTTCTTCAAGGAAATCGGCAGGGCCTCGCGCATCTATCCCCTGATCGCCAGCGTCGATGCGACGGGGACGGTCATCAATTCCTTTCCGCCCGCGTTGCGGCGCGCGGACGGCGATGAACCGATCGCGGCCGATCTGCGTCCTGCCGGCGACGGCTGGCAGGACGGCGTCCTAAAGACGCTCGCGAGCGTTCTCGACGTCGAATATGACGCGCTCCGCCAGCGGGCGCTGATCGAGGCGCGGCGGCGCGCGCGCATCGCGATGTCGATCGCGGGCGGCATGGCGGGGCTTAGCGTCCTTGCCGCCGCCGCAGGCGTTGCGGCGTTCCAGCAGCGCAACCGCGCGCTTGAAAATTTCGAGGACGCGATCGTCATCGCCGCGCGGTCGGCCTCGCGCATCAACGAACTGACGGACGAAACCAAAGTCCCGCGCGCGATCATCCATCGCTTCCTCGCTGAAACCGATATCGATCTTCAAGACCTCAGCTCGCTCGACGCGATGCGGCGGCACCCGAAGGTCAAACGCGTCGGCGTCGAATTCGATTTGCTGATGTCCGATCTTTACGCCGAAGTCGGCCGCTCGAAGGACCAGCTGAACGCCTCGCGCAATGCCGCAGGCCTGATGAGCCTCATCGAAAAGGAGGCCCATGATCCGGTGAAGCGGTTCGCCAATTCAGTGCTCTTCGGCGAAGTGAACGAGGAATATCTCGCCGATGAGCTTGTCGGCGAAGTGTCGCAATCTCTGGGGGCTGCTTATCTCAGCAACGGCGATCTTGAAAATGCGCACGCGGAATTTGAAAAGTGCCGCGATTTGAGCCGCGCCGTCATCGCCGACTGGGAGCTTGAGGACAAGGAGGCGGCCGAGTTCCGTGACAACGCGCTCTCTTGCGCCGCGCAGGCGGCGAATGTGGCGTCGATGCTGAACGAGCCGAGCCATGCGCTGAGCGATCTCGAAGAAGAACTTGACGCCGCGCCGGCGAACCTCGCCTCGGCGCCGTTTTCAGAACTCGTGCGCGCGCAGATCTACGCCGATAACGGGCGCCTGACGGACGCGATCAAGATTTTAAGCCATGAAATCTCGCAACGCCTTGACGCAAGCGGACGTCAGCAGCGCCTCGAACTCGCTGAATTCCTGATGACGCGGTCAAAAGCGCTCGAAATGTCAGGCCGCCTCGCCGAATCTACAGCGGACCTTCAGCGCGCCGGCGGCGTCCTCGACGCCTTTCTCGCCAACGACGCCAATGATCGGCGCGTTATTTTCGTCAAAAGCAATGTTGAAACGGCGGAGGCTGAAATGACCGCGCGGTCGGGCGACCGCGAAGGCGCCGCGCGGAAATTTGCAGAAGCTGAAATCCTCATCGACCAGCTCGTCGATTTCGATAACGAGCGGCGCGACTGGCGGCTCGCACGCGCGGATCTCCATCTTGATAATTCGGATAATGCGCTGCGTCAGTTTGAAAGCGATCCAACGAAAGCCTATGCGCTTGATGAGGCGATTTCCGCGGCGAAAGCCGCGCTCGCCGACATTGAGGCTGTGATGACGCCCGTCGATCTTTATGCGGGGCAAAAGGCCGTGGTCGCCAACGTCGCTCTGGCCCGCGCGCTTCGCATGAAGGGCGAAATGAAGCTTGCCGGCGCGGCGCTGGAGGCGGCAGGCGCGGCGCTCGGCGCGGCCGCGCCCGAGAAAGGCGAGACAAAGCCCCGCTATGATCTTCTAGCCGCGCTGATCGCCGACGAGCGCGGCGATCTTTCCGCAGCGTCCGGCCTCTATGAAGCGGCGGAGGGTTATTACGCGTCCGCGATCAGCTTGCAGAGCGCGTTCATCGACAAGGAACCAGCGGCGACGATCGTCATGCGCGATCTTGTCTGGACGCAGCTTGCCGCCGCGCGAAACCTGCTCGCCGCAGGCGACAAGACGGCCGCAAGGGCGCAAGTCGCGTCCGCCTGCAAGCTGAAAACGCAAGCCGCGCTCGCCGAATACAGCCTTTTCGTGCGCGATTCAAAAAGCGTCGATGCGCTGGCAAAAACTCTCGGCGCCGATTGCTAGAGCATCACGGCGTGAACCTCACGCCGGCGAAAACGCTGCGGGCATGCAGATAGTCGTGAGCTGCGTTCGTCTCGCCGCCGACGAAAAGCTCAACGCCGTCGCTGATGCCGACAGCGCCGAGAACGCCAAAGCGCGCGAACGCCTTGTCGAGATCGTCCACGCGGTAGGAAAGGGTGTAGGGCTGCGCGCGAAGGTCCTGCGCGAAGGTTGCGGTTCTTGTGGGCGTCGCGGCGTTGCCGACAAGAACGAGATCGCCGTAAGCCTCAACGCGCAGGCCAAACGGGCCGGCGTCGAACGTCCGCGACAGCGCGCCCCCGATCCGCGTTTCGCTCCATTTGTCCTTGAACCGTGAATAGGAGAGCGCAAGCCCGTTGTCGAAAGCATCGGTCGCGCTTTCGTTATAGGCGTCCTGTTTGAAGGTGAATCGCGTGTATTCGACGCCGGGCGTCACCACGATGCCGCCCATGTCGAAGCTCATCGACGCGGCGGCCGAAAATCCGTGATTGCGCGTGTCATACTCGCCGAGAAGATCGTCAGAGATGAACGTCTGGCGATCGAGCCTGATCGTATCGACTGTCAGCAACGGGTCAGTGACGTCAACAAAATAGGTCGCAGCGCGCAGGGTGCTGAATGTGCGTTCAATTGAACCTGAACCCCGCCCGTAAAATCCGCCAACTGAAAGATCGAGGCTTGTATCGCCGGCGCCGATCGGCGCCGACCAGATCGCATAGAGCGCGCCGGAATAGCTGCGGTCGCGGAATTCATTGGCGCCGCCGCTGGCGTTCGAGCCGTTGAACTCGCCCTTCGAGCGTTGATAGGCGAACGATCCCGCGAGCGCCATCGATCGGGAAAACTCGGCGGTGAGGGCGCCTTGCCCCCAGGTCGAATGCCCGTCGAAGCCGCCTTCGAGCGCGGTCGCATCCCGGTTAAGATCGGTATAGCCGCCGCGAAGATCGACCGTCGTCCTGACGCCGAAGGGTCCAACGCCCGCCGCGTCAGAGATAACTCCCACTCCGCCGTCGGCGCTGGCGAGGCGGATGTAAGCGCCCTCAATTGATGCGTCGCGTTCTTTCTTGCGCTTTTTGCGTTTCTTGTTTTCAGACGCCTGATTGCGTGCGGACGAAAGGCTTGAAACGCTGCGACCCGAGGCGGAACTGGAGCCGCCCGCAAAACCGCCTGAACCGGCCGTGTTGCCGTTCGTATTGGTGCGCGCTTCGACAATCGTCTGGCATAATCCGCCGAGCCCCGCGCCGAACGCGCCGGCCGCAAAGCGGTCAATGACGAGACGCTGCACGCCGGATTGCTCGAACAGCGCCGCGATTTCCGCTTCTGTCATCGCCGCCGCGACTGCAGGGTCCTGAAGCGTGACGGTTGACTGACGCACCTCGAAGAAACGACCGACGCCGTCCTGCACGGTGATGATCGGATTTAATGTTTGCGCCGTCAGCGCCGGGTCGGTGCTGGTGAAATCGATGGTGTCGGTCGAGAGTTGATACTGCCAGGTGTCAGTGTAGCGCGGCGTCGAGCCGCCAAGCGCGGAACACTCATTTGCGAGCGCCGTGTTGATCGCGTCGCTCAAAGATTGCGCTTCAGCCGTGCCGGCGAACATCGCAACAAACGCGAGCGCCGAAGCGCTTTTTGTGAATTTCATTGAAAAATCTCCCATTCCCCAGGCCGGGGACGCGCTGCCAGCGCCGCACTCCAGCTGCGGAATTATGGGACCGAAAAACGGCCCCCGTCAAACGGAATGGGTCCGTTGCGGTTATACGAGGGAAAAATGGTCGGAGCGACAGGATTTGAACCTGCGACCCCTTGACCCCCAGTCAAGTGCGCTACCAGGCTGCGCCACGCTCCGACCCGACTTTCCCGCCTAAAGGGCTGCGGAAAAGAGGCGCGGACCATAGCGGCGCCGCGCCGGGGCCGCAACGCGTAAATCGCGGCTCTTTCAGGTTATTCGGGCGGGTTATTCGGGGTCGATCGCCTCGATCGCGACGATTGCGTCATCGAGCGCCTGCTGGGCGCGCTCGAGGCGCTGCAGCAGTCCTTCGAGCTTTTTCTGCAAGGCGGGGGGAAGGCTCGCGATATCCTTGGCGCCGAGCAGCATCGGCGCCTCGTCGCTCAGCTTGATCTCAGGCGCGGCCGCCTCGCGGTCGTCGGCCTCCTCGTTGAGGAGAGGGCGCAGGTCGACTTCCTGACCCGCAGCCGCCATGCGGCCGAGTTCGGCGACATATTTGACGCCGTTGTCGCGAAAAATTTTCTGAACGCCCTTGGTGGTGTAGCGCTGGCTGTAGAGCAGCACGCGCACGCCGCGCAGCACGTCGATATCGACGGGGCGGTAATAGCGCCGTCCGCCGGCGCGGCGCATCGGCCTGATCTGGCCGAACGCGTCTTCCCAGTGTCTCAATACGTGCTGGGGAACATCGAGCTCGCTCGAGGCTTCACTGATTGTGCGGAACGCTTCCGCTGCCTTGGCGACCGCCATGATACTTCGTCAACCTATTCCGCCGCCGCCGCGCTCCTGCCGGCAAGCGATGCGTTGATGTCGTCCTTCATCACATGCGAGGCGCGGAAAGTGACGACGCGTCGCGGCGTGATCGGCACTTCCTCGCCCGTTTTCGGATTGCGTCCCATGCGCTGTTTTTTCCGGCGCACCGTGAACGTGCCGAAGGACGATATTTTCACCGTCTCGCCGCGTTCGAGCGAGGCCGAGACTTCTTCGAGAATTCGTTCAACGTAATCCGACGATTCGTTTCGCGAAATGCCGAGCGACCGGTAAATCGCATCGGTCAGGTCCGCCCGCGTCAAAGTTCCGTCAGCCATAGCTCGCCTCTCTCCCCGCCCCAACGGGAAAACCTTAATCCGCTCCGTGGGATAGCGTCAACAACCGATTGATATCCTTGGGCTGTCTGTCGGAAACTTCACCCGTCAAGCGCGAAGGAGCGCCGCGCCCCAGG
>JBBTJH010000324.1:0-7329 GCA_038059555.1 Pseudomonadota bacterium
GGCCGCACTCGAGCGCATTCCGTGGTTCGCCAATCTCGGCGAGCCGCTGACGCCGGGCGCGCGCGCGGCTGCTCGTAAGTACACGGACGGTTTGGGATTTCCTGACGCCGATGTCGCCATTCTCGTCGACTGGGACGACGCGGCGGCGGCGGCCGAGAACAATGACTGGAATAGCGCGGCGTGGGAGGCGGAAGAATTGCTGCGCGCCGATCTCACCGGGCGCGCGCTCGAAACATTGTCCGAGGACGCCTTGCGGATTGCGATGACGCTGATCGCCGACCGCGTTCTGGAGCCGGCGAAGGAGCAGATGGAGCAGGCGAGCTTCATCTGGGACGTCGAGGATGAAGCGCAAAAACAGCTCGCTGTCGGCGCGGCCGTGCAAGCGGCGCATCAAGCAGCGCTCGTGCTCGTCGCCGCGATCGATCCCTCCTTCAGCGCGGACGATCATCCGTTCAGGGAGAAATTCCGGCTGTTTGAATTCGGGCGCTGGCCGGTCGGCATCGTCGGGTCGTCGTTCAACCTTTTTTGATCTCGCCAAAGAGCGCTAACAGCGCCGATCCGATCAGGTAACAGCCGAAAAACGTCAGTACGAGCGTGAAGCCTTTGCGGAACTTAGCTTCCGGCATTCCCTGCAAGAGCCGCGTTCCGGCGGCCGCGCCGAGAAACCCGGCGATGACGACGGCGATAATGATCGCCGCCCAGTCGGCATAGGCGAACCCGATAAAGCCGAAGGCGACCGACTTCAAAAGATGCTGCCCCGCCATTGCGCCCGCGTGGGTTGCGACCGTTTGCATTTTTTCAAGACGGGCGGCGCGAACCATGGCCGCCGCGATCGGCCCCGTGGCGCCGACGAACATCGAAAGAACTGCGCTCGCCGCGCCGGTCGCAAAGAAAGTTTTCTTTCCCGGCAAAAATCCTTTGGGCTGCGGCCCGTAGACGGTGATGAGAACAAAGGCGCCGATCAGCGCCTGCAACAACGCATCGGGAATTTCGACGTAAAGGCGCGCGCCGGCGATCGACCCGAGAAGCGAGCCCCCAAGAAACCACACCACAATCGGCCAGACGACCGATTTCCACTGCAGCAAAAGCCGGCTCGAATTGGAGCCCAGCTGAGCGACGCCATGGACCGGAATGACGGCGGCCGGGGGGAGCAATGCGCCCATGATGGCGAGCAGCGCGAGCCCGCCGCCAAGACCGAAGGAGGCTGTCAGGGCCGAGGTGAAAAAACTCGAGGCGACGACGACAAACGCCGCCGTCGCCGAAATGCCGTCAGGGAGGAGGGCGCTTTCAAGGCTCATATCGACAAACGCTCGTCTCCCGATTGGCGCGCGGTTGCAAGGAGTGCGTCATTGTTTATGGTCGCGGCGCCCTAACTCCAAGCGTCCCGAATGAAAATCGCCACATGGAACATCAACTCCGTTCGCCTGCGCATCGATCACGTTCTGCAATTCCTGAAGGAAGAAAAGCCGGACGCTCTCTGTCTGCAGGAAATCAAATGTTCGAATGACCAGTTTCCCGCCAAGGCGCTGAAAGCGGCCGGTTACGTCCATCAGGCGGTCTCGGGACAGCCCGGCTATCACGGCGTCGCCATCGTCTCGAAACTGCCGCTGAAAGACGAGAGAGCCGAAGCCTTCTGCGGCAAGGAAGACTGCCGGCACATCGCGGCGACGCTCCCCGGCGACGTTCGCCTCAATAATTTTTACGTGCCGGCGGGCGGCGATGTTCCGGACCCGGACGAAAACGAAAAATTCGCCCATAAGCTCGCTTTTCTGAAAGAGCTCGGCGGCATGTTCGCGCCGGGGTCGAAAAAGAAGGAAATTCTCGTCGGCGATCTCAATGTCGCGCCGCGTGAACACGACGTCTGGTCGCACAAGCAGCTCTTGAACGTCGTCTCGCACACGCCGGTCGAGGTCGATCTTCTCAATACGGCGATCAAAGCGGGGCGCTGGATCGACGTTGCGCGTGAGGTCGTGCCGGAGCCTGAAAAACTCTATTCATGGTGGTCCTATCGCGCCTCTGACTGGCGCGCCTCCAACCGCGGCCGGCGGCTCGATCATATCTGGGTGACGCCGGCGCTCGAAAAAGCGGCGCTCAGCAAAGGCCGGAGGGGGTTTTCAATCCGCGACGACTGCCGCGGCTGGGAGCGCCCATCAGATCATGTCCCGGCGCTGCTGACGCTTGATTTATAACGCGTGGGACCATTGGCAGGCCAGCTTTCGCGCCCAAAGCGTTAGACGAACGCCGACAACATCGCGATAAGCCGCGCCGCGTCGTTTTCGTCATTATAAAGATGAAAAGAAAATCTGAAGCCGCCCTGGCGGCGGTCGAAGACGAACTTTTCTTCGTTTAGTGCAGCCGTTGCTTTGTCGCTGTCGCGCATCTTGACGATGAACGAGCAACCTCGTTCGCCTTTGACAATGTGCGAGGCGAAGGCTTTAACGGGAAGCGCCGCGACTATTTTGTCGATCAGTTTCTGATTTGAAGCCGCGATGGCGGCGACCCCGGCGCCGGCGATTATGTCAGCGCCGGCGCGGGCAAGCGCGAACGGCGCGATCGACGGCGTGCCGCCCCAAAAGCGCGCAGCGCCGGGCGCATAGCCGAAATGGCGGATATCGAACTCAAATGGATTTTCGTGGCTGAACCAGCCGACGTCGACGGGCGCGCATTTCGGCGCAATCGCCGGATTGACCCACAAATAAGCAGCGCCGGGTCCCCCGCAGAGATATTTGAGCGACGTCCCGGTGATGAAATCGGCGCCCCACCGGTCCGCATGGACCTCAACGCCGCCAGCCGACTGCGCGGCGTCGACGACCGTGATGACGCCCTTCGCCCGCGCGCGCGCGACAATTTCCGCCACCGGCGTTTTAAGGCCGAGATTTGAATAAACATGGGTGAGGTGAAGAAGGTGGACATCCTCGCCATAGGCGGCGCCCCAGGCGTCCGGGTCGGCGAGCTGCGGGCCGCTTTTTAAAAAAACGAGTTTGAGGCCGAGACGTTCGGCCTGCGCCAGCACAAAGCCGATGGTTGGAAAATCCTCTTCGCAAAGAACGATCTTTGTGCGGCCTTTTGCAACCGGCAGCGAAAAGAGGATTTTCGTCAGCGCGCTCGAAATATTTGTCTGCGGGCAGATATCGTCGGCGCGGCCGCCGATCACCGGTGCGAGCGATGCGCGGAAGGCGTCCGTCGCCGCCAGCCATTTGTCCCAGATATCGCTCGCCCCGGCCGCCCAGGGCTCAAGACAAGACGCCTCAAGCGCCGAGCGCGCCGCCAAGGGCATCAGCCCAGCCGAATGCGACAGGAAATAGGGACCGGATGGCGAGTTGAAGAGATTGCGGGTCATAAGGCAGAATGAGATTTGGCGCGCGCGAATGTCAATGCGCCGGCGGGAAAGGCGAGACTTGATGCGCGGTTATTTCGGCGTCGGATCGGAGCGGATTTCAAAGCAGATGAATCTCGGGGCGGTGATGCGCACCGCGCACGCTTTTGGCGCGAGCTTTATCTTCACCGTCGGCTCGCCTTTGAAAGCGCGCGAGGCGGCGCTCGCCGACACCTCCAAAAGCGCCGAGCATGTGCCGCTCTATGAATGGGCAGGCGTTGAGGAAATGATCCTGCCAAGGAAATGCGCGCTTATCGGCGTTGAACTTGATGAGCGCGCAGTCGATCTGCCGACATTTCCCCATCCGCTGAACGCCGCCTATATTCTTGGCCCGGAGAAAGGCGATCTTTCGGAGGCGGCGAAAGCGCGCTGTTCGCATCTGGTGAAAATTCCGATGAAGTTCTGCGTCAACTTGTCGGTCGCGGCCGCGATCGTCCTGTATGACCGCCAGCTGGCGCTCGGCGGGTATGAGCGGCGGATGTCGCTCGCAGGGCTCCCCCGGGCTTTGAAAAGTCCGCGCTCGAAATGAAAAGGCCGCCCCCCGGCGGGAGCGGCCCTGACGAATAAACCGGACGTGATTTAACGGCGGCTGCGCTTGGCTTTCTTGCGCGCCGGCGCTTTTTTCTTCGCTGCTTTCTTTTTGGCGGGCTTGGCCGCGCCGCCTTCGGCGAGCTTGTCGAGCGCATCGGCATAAGCGCCAAGCGCCTTCATGAAGGCCGCTTGCTGGGCTTTGGGCAGCGCGTTCAAAGTCGCCGCATCGGCCTTGGCGACGCCCGACGACGCTGAGCCGAGAACGCGCGCGCCTGACGGCGTGATGCTGACATTGTTGGCCCGCGCATCGTCCTTGTCGCGCGAGCGCGACAGGAGGCCCTTGTTCAGCATGCGCGCGATCATGTCGGCGAGCGTCGAGCGGTCGATGCCGGTCGCGCGGACGAGATCGGTCTGGCTGATCCCTTTGTTGCGGGAGACGACGTGCAGCACTTCGAACTGGCGCGGCGTCGGGCCGTCGCCGCCGACGGCGTTCGAATGCAGATCATGCGCATATTGCTGAGCGCGGCGCAGGAGGTGGCCCGGTGATTTTCTGAGATCGTACGCCATCTTTAGCAGTCTCCTTGAGTGTTTGGCGGCGCCATGAAATGCGGCGCTGCGGCGGTTTGATGCGGCGGCGGTTATCGCCGTCGCTGAAGCGATTTTCGCCAGTGCGGTCGGTTTCGGCCGGATCATCCGGCTGGTCAAGTGATATCGTCCGTAACCGTCGAATTTTCAATGTTAGTTCGATCACATTTCAGATGTGACTTGCGCAGATGATCCGCGGGCGTGATAATTTCCACAGCTAACGATGGGAGGCGGACGATGAGCGAAATTCTCCCGGCAGGACCGCATTTTCGCAAGGCCACACCGGAAGGCGAGGACCGCGAACGGGACGTCTGCGGTCATTGCGGATTTATCGACTATCGCAACCCGAAAATCGTCGTCGGATCGGTTTTGAGCTTTGAAGGAAAAATCCTTCTTTGCCGGCGCGCCATCAACCCGCGCAAAGGTTTTTGGACCTTGCCGGCGGGGTATCTTGAGATCGGCGAGACTATCGAGGACGGCGCGCGCCGCGAAGCCTATGAGGAAGCGTGCGTCAAGCCCGATCTCGATCAGGTCCTCGCCGTTTATTCCGTGCCCCACATCTCGCAGGTGCAAATCTTCTTTCGCGGAACGCTGAAGGCGCCGGACTTCGCGCCGGGGCCGGAAAGCCTTGAGGTCGCTCTCTTTGACTGGGCGGAAATTCCTTGGCCCGATATCGCTTTTCCATCGGCCGGATGGGCGTTGCGGCACTGGAAAGAGAGCCGCGACCGGTCGGGCTTTGCGCCCTACGCCAATCCGGTCGAGAAGCGCTAACCGGCCTTTGGCTGCTCGATCACATGCTTGGCGAGAAATGGGGCCTGCGCGAGTGCGAAGAGGACGTTGATCCCGGTAAAGCCCCAGATCTTCAAATTGACCCATTGCCCTTCGCCGGCGCAGGCGACAGCGGCCGTCAGATCGCAGTCGCGCGTCAGATATCGCCAGGCGAGTTCGTTGGCGACCGCGAGGAGCGCGAAGAACACCACATAACGCTTCGTCAGCGTTCGCCATGCGTCATCTGGAAGGTGCAGCGCGCCGTCAAACAGCGTCCTCAGGAAATTGCGCCCGGTCGCAAGTCCGCCGGCGAGCGTCATCGCGAACATCAGATAGACGATCGTCGGCTTCATGTAGAAAAAAGTCTTGTCGTGGAGGATCAGCGTCAGCGATCCGAGGACGCCGATCGCAACGCCGCTGACGAGCAACATGGGCGCCACCCGGCGCTCCCGCCAGACGCTGTAGATAAACGCGGCCGCATAGGCCGGCATGAAACACGCGACCGCCAGGAACAGCTCGCCGCCTGCCTTGACCGATTGTCCAAACGCCGGGGCGATCCGGGCGCCGAAAAAATAGGCGACGAAAAAAACCAGCAGCGGGCCGAAATCGACCAGAAACTTGGCGCGGCCGCTAAGGCGTTGGACGGGAGGTTGATCGCTCATGAAACGCCTCTAGCGCGCCGGGCGCGAAAGTGGAAACCGGTTTCGCGCGCAAAGGCGCGCCAGATAAAGATGATCTACCCGCGTCCGCCGAGCGAGGAAAGTCCGGCAAGCGCGCGCGCAAAAGTCGCCGCCTCGAAGGGCTGAAGATCGTCGGCGCCTTCCCCAACGCCGATGAAATGAATGGGCAAAGGGTGCTTTTCGGCGAGCGCGACGAGAACGCCGCCGCGCGCGGTGCCGTCGAGCTTCGTCATCACGAGGCCGGTGACGCCGGCGATTTCACGAAAGGCGCCGGCCTGCGAAATGGCGTTCTGGCCGACCGTTGCGTCAAGGATCAGCAAGGTGTCGTGGGGCGCCTCCGGGTCGAGCTTTTTCAGGACGCGCACGATCTTGGCAAGCTCGTCCATCAGCTCACGCCGGTTTTGAAGGCGCCCCGCCGTGTCTATCAACAGCACATCGACGCCTTCATGCCTCGCGCGCTCCAGCGCCTCGAAGGCGAGCCCGGCCGCATCGGCGCCGGCTTCCTTCGCGATAACTGTCGCGCCGGTCCGCTCGCCCCAGATTTTCAATTGCTCGACCGCGGCCGCTCGAAAGGTGTCGCCGGCCGCCAGCATGACGCTCAGCCCCTCTTTGCGAAACTTCTCGGCGAGCTTGCCGATCGTCGTCGTCTTGCCGGCGCCATTGACCCCGACCGTCAAAATGACATGCGGACGGCGGGTCCGGTCTATGGTCAACGCCTGCTCGCGGCCGACGAGACTCTCTGCGACGACTTCCGCGAGGGCCGCCCGGACCTCCTCATCGCTTACTTCCTTGTTGAAGCGGTCGCGCGCCAGCGTTTCGCGGACGCGCGCCGAGGCGTTAACCCCGAGGTCCGCGCCGATCAGCAGCTCTTCGAGCGCATCAAGCGTCTCGTTATCGAGTTTGCGCTTCGTCACGATCGCGGCGACGCCCTCGGAAAGGCGCTGGGTCGTCTTTGAAAGACCACCAGCAAGGCGCGCGAAAAACCCTTGTTTTAAAGGCCTATCTTCAATTTCTGAAGGCGCCGCGACATCCGGATATTTCGCAAGCGGATCGATCCGGGCGGCCTCGCCAGCGGGCGCTTCGGCGGCCGGCGCGACAGCGTCCTCGTGTCTCTTTCCGAACAGTCCCGATAAAAAAGTTTTGGGCTTTGTCATTTTTTCTCTTGCCAGAAATCGCGGAGCAGCAACTTGTTTCACGTCGGCTGAAGTATGTCAGCCTTTTTCATGGAGAAGAGCATGGCTATGGCCAAAGCGAAAAAAGCCGCCAAACCGGCCGCGAAAAAAACGGCGAAGAAGACGGCCAGAAAGGCCGTGAAAAAGGCCGCGAAGCCGGCTGCGAAAAAAGCCAAGCGCACCAAGCGCAAGGCCAAAGCGAAAGCGGCTTAAGGTC
>JBBTJH010000325.1:0-4260 GCA_038059555.1 Pseudomonadota bacterium
TAAGCGCGCCGAGCGCGAAAGTGGAAACCGGTTTCGCGCGCAAAGGCGCGCCAAATAAATATGCTTAGAGCATCGCTTCGGCGATAGCGCGGATGCGGGCGATCATCGACGCGACGCCGTTGGAGCGTTGCGGCGTCAGATGCGAGGTAAGATCGAGCGGCGCCAGCGCCTGGTGCGCATCGATAGTCAAAATCTCGCGCGGCGTCTTTCCCGAATAGAGCGCAATCAGCAGTGCGACCAATCCCTTGACGATATGGGCGTCGGAATCGCCGGAAAATTCGAGCTTGCCGCCAGCGTAGGACGGATCGAGCCAGACCTGGCTCGCGCAGCCTTTGACCTTGTGCGCCTCGTCGCGCTTTTCTTCCGGGTAGGCGGCAAGCGACCGGCCGAGGTCGATCAGATATTTGTAGCGCTCGTCCCAATCGTCGAGAAATGCAAAATCGGCGCGAATATCGTCAAAGCTCGTCATTGCCGTGAAATAGGCGAGGGGGCTCGCGCCCGCAAGGCCGCAAAGATAGGATCGAGGCCGGCAGTCCGCGGGAATGGGGTATCAGGCATGAAGCGAAAAATGTGGGTTGGGGTCCTCGCCTCTATCGCCGCACTGCACGTCAGCGCCGCCGCTTCAGCGAGCGATGCGCCAGCTTACGCCGTTCCGCGCAGCGGCGTTCACGACATCGCCGCCGGCGAGCGCGCCTACAAACTCTACGTCGCCACGCCGCCCGGCTATTCCAGCGCGCAAAACGCCGATCGGCGATATCCGGTCATTTATCTCAACGATGGCGAGTTGTTCTTCCTCGCCGCCGCCGGCGAGCCGCTGCTCTCCTATTACAACCGCGTTCTTGAAGAGACGATCATTGTCGGCATTTCCTATGCGGCCGGCGAGGATCCGCTGGCGAGCCGCCAACTCGATTTGACGCCGGCGGTCGACGCAAGTTTTGGAAACCCGACCGGCGGCGCAGCGGCGTATCTCGCGACGATCAAGGAAAAGATTATTCCGCTGATCGAGAGCGCCTACCGCGCCGATCCCGAACGGCGGACGCTCGCAGGCCATTCGCTCGGCGGAACCTTCGGCGCTTATGCGCTGTTGACGGAGCCGGGGCTTTTTCAAAATTATATCATCGTCAGCCCGGCGCTCTGGTACGCCGGCCACGCGATGGCGGGATATGAAGCGCGCTATGCGGAACTGAACAAGGATTTAAAGGCGCGCGTCTATATGGCGGTCGGTGATCTTGAAGGCCCCAAAGGCGGCCTCAAAAACCTCGACATGGTCAATGACGAGATCGCCTTCGCGGCAAAACTAAAATCGCGCAATTTCCAGAGCCTCGTCTTGCGCGACGACGTGCTGGAGGGCGGCGTCAATCACGCGACCTCGTTCCAGATCGCGTATCTGCGCGCCCTTGAATGGATGTTTCCGGCGCGGTAAGCGGCGCCCGCTAATTCAGATCGACCGCGAATTTCTTCAGCGTGCCGAGCGGGACGATCGCGAGCGTTGCTTCATGGGTCGCTGCAAGGACGAGTTTTGGCGCTTTGCCGGCGTCGAAGGCTTCCTTCCAGCGGGCGGCGCACAAGCACCAGCGATCGCCTGGCTTTAATCCTGGAAAGCCGAATTCCTTACGCGGAGTAGAAAGATCGTTGCCGGCGGCTTTTGAAAAAGCGAGGAAATCCGCGCTCAACACCACGCAGACGGTATGAACGCCCGCATCCTGCGGTCCGGTGTGACAGCAGCCGGTGCGAAAAAATCCGGTGACGGGTTTGTCGCTGCAAAGCGCCAGCGGCCCGCCAAGGACGTTTTTCTGGGCGCCGCCGCCCCCGCCGCCATCGCTCACCCTGAAAGCCAAAATCAGTGTCCTTCGTGTTCGTCCATCGCGGCCTCGACATTCGATTTCGCGACGGCGTCAACGGTGATCGCAGCGCCGTCCGCAAAATGCAGCGTCAGCGGCGCATGTTCGCCGCTGACGATGGGGCCTGAAAGGCTCATCAGCATCACATGCTTGCCGCCGGGCGCAAAGACGACGCGCTCGCCGGGCGAGAGCGTGATCTCGCCAGCAGGCACCATCGACACGATGCCTTTATCATCGCGGCTCGTTTCGTGAAACATGGCGATGGCGGCGGCGGGCGTTGAAAGGTCGGTCAATGTCGCCGGCGCCATAGCCCCATTGCAAAGGGAGAAGTAAGCGGCGGAACTCGCGTTCATGTCTTTCTGCTCGCGCAGCCACGCGCCGTCGGCCGTCACGGCGCCCGTCTCGCTCGCCTCGCACGAAAGCGCCTTGGCGGCGGGCGGCGCGGGTGTTTCCGCAGAGCAGGCGGCGAGCGCCAGCAGGAAGGCGAAGAGCGGACCCAGTTTCATGTTGCAAAAGCCTCCCGAGATGGTCGCGACCGGTTTACTCCCGGGCAGGCGCCATTGCAAAGTGCGGTCCGGACAGCAGCGTTTCGGTACGAATTGGCTTTCAGCAGCGCCGCAGAAAAGGCAAGGCGGCGACAGTCTGGACGCGACGCGCTAGCGCCGCCGTAATTCTAAATCGGCAAAACGCGTGTGAACGCCGGCTTCAACGTTGTCGATCCGCCAGGACCAAGTGTCGGTGCTGCGGCGGTAAGTGAAGGTCGTCGCGATCATGAGCGCACCTTGTTCGTCGCGAAATTCGAACGCCAAAGCATCTGGCGCCGGCGCAGCCGTACAAGTGACGCGCCCGGACGCGACTTCGGTGTTGTCGAGCCATAGACAGACGAAACGGTCAGCAGGCGCCAACCATCCTATATAGATGACCGCTTCATAGGCGGGCAGGCCGTTCTCACCCTTCTCGCGCGCGACCTCGTTGATGCGGACGTAATTGCCTTGCAGCGCCCAATCGGCGTCGATGTCATGGACGACGCTTTGCCCGGCGATATCGCCGCTCAGCACCCAGGCGCCGACAAGTTTGTCCATCAGCTCCGGACTGTCGGCGGGCCGCGCCGTACTGGATCCGCTCGCGCTGGCGGCGGCGGGCGGCGCGGGTGTTTCTGAAGAACAGGCGGCAAGCGCCAGCAGGAAGGCGGAGAGCAGACCCTGTTTCATGTTGCAAAAGCCTCCGGCGATGGTCGCGACCCGTCTTGCGGGATGCGTCAGTACAAAATACGTCAGAGGCTTCACGCAACGCCAAGCTTTCCGCGCTCACCGTCACGGGGAGCCGCGAGTTCTTCGGGCGTCATGAATTCGGCCAAATCCTCCGCCTCGTAGAACGGCCTGATTTCGATTTCGCTCTTGCCCGGCATCGGATTGGGGGAGCGCTTGGCCCAGGCGATCGCCTCCTCCATGTCCTTGACCTCCCAGATCGAAAAGCCCGCGACCAGATCGCGGGTCTCAACGAAGGGACCGCTAATGACGGTGCGGCCCGGACCATCGAACACAACGCGTCTGGCGTCGCCAGTATTTTTAAGGCCGGCCGCGGCGATAAAGACGCCGGCCTTGACCAGCTCTTCCGTGAAGTTGTCCATCGCCGCGAACGCTTCCAGCATCTCGGGCGTCGGGGGCGCGCTCATGTCGACGCCCTCGGCCGCCTTTGCGAACACCATGACCCGCATAGTTTTGCTCCCTCTTCAGCCGGCTCCCTTGGCGCCGCCCGGGGACGGCGAGCAAGTTTGCCCGAAAACGACATCGGTCTGCAAATTTTTCCCGGCCGCATGTCGGGAGGCGCGTTTGCGCCCGGCGCGCCATCCGCCGCCTGTTTGCGTTCGCGCCCGATACGGTTATGACTGACCCTCGCAATCAAGGATCGAAGACCTATGGACGCCTTCGAAATCGCCCGACTGCAGCAATATTTCCGGACGAAGTTCAGTCTCGGCAATTTGACCGTGCGCGGCCGTCCCAACAAAGATGATTCTGCCGAGGTTTATTTCGGCGACGAATTCCTCGGCGTCATCTTCCGGGATGAGGAGGACGGCGATCTTTGTTACCAGTTCAACATGGCGATCCTCGACGAGGATCTTCCCGAGCGCCGCAGCTGACCTCATTCAGGGAGGCCGCGCGTTGGGCGAGCGGGGACCGGGACTGATCGGCGGAATGGCGGCCGGGCGGCCGATGCTGTCGGGCGCCGTGATCGCTTTTGCGGCGGCCGCAGTCGCAGGCGCGACTAGCACGACTTGGAGGTGGACGCAGCCTTCCTTTCCAACAACAAGCAGCGTTTCACGTGACAGGAAGCTTGCCGTCACCGAGTACGTGTGAGGTCTGCAAAACATGCTCACCAGCTTCAGCAGCTGCGATGCCTGGTCGATGTCGTCGGGATC
>JBBTJH010000326.1:0-3100 GCA_038059555.1 Pseudomonadota bacterium
ATCCGATGCTGATGATCGACAGGCTGATCGACATCAAGCCGGGCGAAAGCGCGGTGGCCGTTAAAAACGTCTCCTACAATGAGGAGTTTTTTCAAGGGCATTTCCCGCAAAAGCCGATCATGCCGGGCGTCCTCATCATCGAGGCGATGGCGCAGGCTGCGGCCGCCTATACGTCCTATACGGAAAATCTCGATGCTGAGGGGAAGATCGTGCTTTTCATGGGCGTCGATAAAGCGCGCTTTAGAAAGCCGGTCGTGCCGGGCGATCAGTTGTTGATCAAAGTGTCGACTGCCCAGCGCCGCCCGCCGGTCTGGCGGTTTGAAGGGGAAGCAACCGTCAACGGCAAGCTGGTCGCCGAAGCGTCCTTCGCGGCGATGCTCGCGCAGATGGCTTGAGATCGCCAAACTCCTCCATGGGCATTCATCCGACCGCAATCATTGAAGAAGGGGCAAGGCTCGCCGACGGGGTCACTGTCGGGCCGTGGTGCCGCGTCTCGTCCAGAGCATCGCTCGCGGAAGGCGTCGAGCTCAAATCCCATGTCGTCATCGACGGCAATACCTCGCTTGGCGCGCGAACGCTCGTTTATCCCTTCGCCGTTCTCGGCGGCCCGCCGCAGCATCTTGGCTATCGCGGGGAGGACACGGCTGTCCGCATTGGCGCCGATTGCATCATCCGCGAGCACGCGACCGTCAATGCCGGCACCATCGCCGGGCGCGGCGTGACTGTGGTCGGCGACAAATGTTTCCTGATGACGGGCGCGCATGTCGCGCATGACTGCATCGTCGGATCGAACGTCATATTCGCCAACAATGCGACGCTCGGCGGGCATGTCGTCATTGGTGATAATGTGTTTCTCGGCGGGCTTTGCGCCGTGCACCAGTTTTGCCGGGTCGGCTCTTTCGCGTTTATCGGCGGGTGCGCAGCGGTTCCAACCGACGTTATTCCTTACGGCTCGGCGAACGGCAATCATGCGACGCTGGCCGGATTGAACCTTGTCGGTATGAAGCGGCGGGGCATGTCACGCTCTGCTATTCATGAGATTCGCGCGGCGGTTAAATTGCTGTTTGCCGACGAGGATTCGTTTCAAGAGCGCCTCGACCGCGTCGCCGCCGATTTCGCGCGTAGTGAAGAAGTCATGCGCATCGTCAATTTCATCCGGGAAGACACGCGGCGCCCACTTATGGCGCCGCCGCGACGCTTATGGCCCGCTGGCGAAAACTTGGAATAATCGCGGGGGCGGGCGCGCTGCCGCGCCGCCTTGCTGACGCCGCGTCCGGCGACGGGGCGCCGTTCGTCGTGCGCCTCGCGGGGATTGCAGACGCGAATTTCTCCGCGTTCCCAAATGCAGAATGCGGCCTCGCCGAGGTCGGCAAGACGATCCGCACTCTGAAAGACGCCGGTTGCGACGCTGTGGTGCTGGCGGGCGTCGTGCGCCGCCCGGATTTTTCACAGCTTAAGCCGGACTGGCGCGGCGCGGCGCTTCTTCCCCAGGTGATCGCGGCGGCGGCGAAAGGCGACGGCGCGATGTTGTCGGTTCTCGTCGAGACGCTCGAAGCTGAGGGGTTTTTCGTCATCGGCGCTGAAGAAGTATTCGGCGGACTGTCCGCGCCCGCAGGCGCGCTCGGCCAGCATGCGCCAAGCGATGAGAACTGGGCCGACATCCGCAAGGCGGCGGCAATTATTTCGGCGCTCGGACCGTTCGACATCGGGCAGGCGGCGGTTGTCGCCTCGGGGCACACGCTCGGCGTTGAAGCCGCCGAAGGGACAGATGGTCTATTGCAGCGCTGCGCCGGATTTCCGCCGTCGGCGCGCGGCGGCGACAAACGCAATGGCGTACTCGTCAAACGCCCCAAGCCCGGACAGGAACTGCGGGTCGATCTTCCGACGATCGGCGTCGATACGGTGGTGAATGTGGAGGCGGCGGGTCTTTCCGGCATCGCGGTGGAGGCGGGGCTGGCGCTTCTGATCGATCGGGAGGCGATCATTCGGGAAGCCGATGCGCGCGGACTTTTCGTCTTTGGCTTTACGGCGGCGGAAGTGAAGCAGCCGTGACAGCCAGACTCACGATCCTAGTGGCGGCGGTTGAGCCTTCCGCTGATTCAATCGGCGCAAGTTTGATGCGGGAATTGAAGTCGCTAGCGCCTGACGTTTCCTTCATCGGCTGCGGCGGGCCTGAAATGCAACGTGAGGGCCTTGCGAGCGCATTTCCCGTCGACACCTTCGCCGTTATGGGCGCGACGGACGTGTTGCGCGTTGCGCCATTGGCGATGAAGCGGGCGCGCGAGCTGGCGGAGCTTGCCGCCAAGCAAAACGCAGATGTCGCGGTCTTGATCGACGGTTGGGCGTTTTCGCGGTTGTCGGCGACGCGTCTTCGAAAACTGTCGCCGAAAACGACGGTCATCAAATTCGTCGCGCCGCAGGTATGGGCGTCGCGGCCGAAGCGCGTCAAATTTGTCAGGAAATTTTTCGACGGCGTCCTGACGCTTTTGCCGTTCGAACCGGAATGGTTCGTCAAGGAAGGCGTGCGCGCCGAGTTTGTTGGCAATCCGAATTTTCAGACGGCGTGGGTGTCGAAGGGAAATGGCGAGGCTTTTCGCGCGCGCCATCGGCTGGGCGCCGCGCCGACGCTTGCGGTCCTGCTCGGCAGCCGCAAACGCGAAGTGACGCGGCTCGCAAAACCTTTTCGTGAAGCAGCGGAGATTCTTGCGCGGGAAGTGCCGGGACTGCGCATCGTCTCGCCGGTCGCGCCAAACGTAGAAACTTTAGTCCGCAAGGCGCTGGCGGGCTGGCCGGGCGAACCGATCCTTGTCGGCGCAGAGGAGAAATACGACGCCATGGCGGCGGCGAATGTCGCGCTGACAGCGTCCGGAACCGCCTCGACCGAACTTGCGATCAACAGAACGCCGATGGCCGTCGCCTACAGGATCGATCCGCTGACGGGCGTGCTGGCGAAACGGGTGAAGACGACGCCCTACGCCTCGATCATCAATGTAGCGGCGGATCGCTTCGTCATCCCCGAATTCATTCAGGAAAACTGCGACGGACGCCTGATCGCCTCGGCGTTGCTGGAGCTATTTGAAGACCCGTCCGCCTATGTTGA
>JBBTJH010000327.1:0-3754 GCA_038059555.1 Pseudomonadota bacterium
GCTTTCGGCCGCCAGTTTTTCAAACAGACGGCGGCGCATCGCGTCATTTTCAGCCTCCGCGACGGCGCGTGTCAGAAAGGCGGCGGTCTTTTCCTCCCGCCATCGGTGCGCCGCCCGGGAGTTTTCGGTCGTGGTCATGCTGCAAGGCCTTTCGAAACGCGCTGAATAGCTTAACATGCCCTGACTCGAAGCCGGTGAGGGGGTACTGATGCGGATTATCGCGGTCGCGGCGGGAATCGCCGTGTTACTGGGGCAGGCGTTTGCGCTGCCGCCCGGCGTCGCGCTCCGGCACGACGGCGCGGGGCCCTATAACCGGCTCGTAATTCGCGGCGCGACGCTGATCGACGGCTCGGGCGCGCCGCCCTTCGGCCCCGTCGATGTTGTGGTAGAGAATAACCGCATCGCTTCGATTACGCCGGTCGGGGTGCCGGGTTTGCCAATCAAGGCGGAGGGAAGGCCGCCGTTGAATGGCGGCCAGGAAATCAACGCGGAAGGCAAATTTCTGCTTCCGGGGCTTATCAATCTGCACGGCCATATCCATTCCTATGGCACAGGGCAGGACGTGCCGCCCGACTACATTTTCAAGCTCTGGCTGATGCACGGCATTACGACCGTGCGGGAAGTCGGTAACGACAAGGGCGCGAGCTTCACCGCCGAACTTGCGACGGCGAGCGCGAAAAACCAGATCGACGCGCCGCGGATTTATTCCTACCCCTTTTTCGGCAGTTTCGGATCGGACAGCGTCGACACGCCGGATGAAGCGCGCGCGCAGATCCGGCAATTCAAGAAAGCCGGCGCGTGGGGCGTCAAATTTTTCAGCGGTCCGGAAGAAGTCCTGTGGGCCGCATTTGACGAAGCGAAAAAGCTGAAGCTCAAAACGACGATGCACCATGCTCAGCTCGCGGTCGCGCATGCCGACGTTCTCGACACGTCGGCCCACGGTCTCAATTCGATGGAGCACTGGTACGGGCTGCCGGAAGCGCTGTTCGATGACAAGGCGCTGCAGAATTATCCGGTCGATTACAATTATTCGAATGAGCAAGATCGCTTCGGCGAGGCTGGGAAGCTTTGGGCGCAGGCGGCGGATCAGGGAAGCGAACGCTGGAACTATGTTCGCGACACGCTCTTGGAGCGCAATTTCGCGATCATCCCGACATTCACGATTTATCTCGCCAGCAGAGACTGGATGCGCACGCGGCGGGCCGAATGGCACGATGACTTCACGATGCCGTCGCTTTGGAAATATTATTCGCCCGACCGCGACGCGCATGGATCCTACTGGTTCGACTGGGGGACGGAGCAGGAAGTCGCGTGGCGTCGGAACTATCAAAAATGGATGGCGTTCATTAACGAATACAAAAATCACGGCGGCAGGGTCGGCGTCGGCGAAGATGCGGGTTACATTTATTCCACCTACGGCTTCGGCTACATTCAGGAACTCGAATTGCTGCGCGAGGCGGGGTTCAATCCGCTCGAGGTGATCCGCGCGGCGACGCTCGACGGCGCCCGCATTCTCGGCGCGGAAAACGATATCGGATCGGTGCAGGTCGGCAAGAAAGCGGATCTTCTGATCGTCGGCGAGAACCCGATCGCCAATCTGAAGGTTTTATACGCCAGCGGCCATATCAGGCTCGATCCGGCGACCAACAAGCCGGGGCGCGTCGGCGGCGTCGAGACCGTCATCAAGGACGGCGTCGTCTATGATGCAAAAGCGCTCGCCGCCGAGGTGAAGGCGATGGTCGCTGCTGAAAAAGAGAAAGCCGGCCTTGCGCCTGGCGCAATGCCGATCGTCGATTTCAACTATAATGTGAAGGAGAAAGCAGAATGAGCGCACGTAACGGCGAATCGCCAAAACTCTTCACGGTGAGGCGTATTTGCCTCTCTGCCGCTGCAACGATCGCGCTGACGGCGCCCGCTGACGCGCAGGATCAAGCGCTCGCAGCCGCAGTCGCCGCCGATTACCCGTACGTGTTCGAGCTCTACAAGCATTTCCACCAGAACCCGGAGCTGTCGTTCGAGGAGAGCGCGAGCGCGGCGCGCATGGCGACCGAGCTGAAAGCGCTCGGCTTCACGGTGACAACCGGCGTCGGCGATAAATGGACTAAGGCGAAAGCGAAAGCCGACGCGGGCAAGGTGAACGAGGGCGTCGGCGGCTACGGTCTTGTCGCTGTCATGAAAAACGGCGAGGGGCCGGTCTTGATGGTGCGCGCCGATATGGATGCGCTCCCGCTCGAAGAAAAAACCGGTGTTCCTTATGCGAGCAAGGTCGTCTCCGTCGATTACAAGGGGCAGACAGCTCCCGTCATGCACGCCTGCGCGCATGATAGCCACATGGCGATCATGGTCGGAACGGCGCGCCGCCTCGTGGCGATGAAGGACCAATGGAAGGGGACGCTCATTCTCATCGGTCAACCGGCCGAAGAAATCGGTCTCGGCGCCTTGGCGATGCTGAATGACGGTCTCTACGCGAAGTTTCCAAAACCTGACTATGTCATCATGGAGCATACGTCGGGATGGGACCCTGCGGGGGCCGTCACTTACACGCCGGAATATGCGCTCGCCAATGTCGATAGCGTCGACATCATCGTGAAGGGCGTCGGCACGCACGGATCGGCGCCGCAAACCGGCAAGGATCCGATCGTTATCGGCTCCGAGATCGTGATGGCGTTGCAGACGCTGGTTTCGCGCGAGATCAATCCGCTCGATTCGGGCGTCGTCACTGTCGGCTCGTTCCAGTCAGGCTTTAAGCACAATATCATACCCGATGAAGCGCATCTTAAAATCACTGTGCGTTCGTATAAGGATGACGTGCGTCAGCATCTGCTTGAGGGAATAAAGCGCATCGCGCGGGCGCAGGCCTTGTCGGCCGGCATGCCTGAAAACCTGTTACCGGAAGTGACAATTGAGAAAGACTCAACGCCTGCGACCTACAACGATCCGGCGTTGACGAAGCGCGTCATGACCGCCGTCGGCGCGAGCCTTGGCGAAATGCGGGTCTATGAACGCCCGCCAAGCATGGGCGGCGAGGATTTTAGCCAGTTCGGCCGCACGGCCGACAAAATCCCGACGATGATGATGTGGGTCGGCGGACTCGATCCTGCCGCCTATCGCGCAGGCGCGGATGGCTCGGGCCCGATACCGCCCGGCAATCACTCGCCGCTCTTCGCGCCGGTTCCCGAACCGACGCTGAAATCCGGCGTGCAGGCGATGACGGCGGCGGTGCTGGAGCTCTTGAAGAAATAGACGGCTACTTCTTCTCCAGGAGCAGCGTCCCTTCTTTCTCCAGTTTCCCGGTGATGATCTCGGCGATCGAGGCGAGGACATTCGGCAGTGTCGCCTCGATCCGGATATGCTGCGGGAATATGTCGATGACGCCGTCGATCGTTTGACCGAGGCCCTTCGCCTCGAAGCGCAAACGATCGTCGCCGGCCCATTCCTCGCTGAATTTGAACAGCATGCCGCCGGAGAGGCTGGCGGTCAGTTCGCCAAACCCCTCGCGCACACGGCGCCGCGCCTCTTCGACGCCAAGCGTATGAGCGATCGTGACCGTTATCGGACGCGACATGGTCGAGACTCCCTTGTCTCGGGAAGAAGTGGGGTGAGCGGTACGCGATTGCAACCGGAGGCGATTTTGCGCCGGGGGCGCATTCGGCCTATGCTCGGCGCTCAAACGCGGAGGGCGGCATGAAGTGGGCGGTCAGGATCGTTTCGATCATAGCTATCGGGCTGGCGTTGGCGATCGCCGTGGCGGGGC
>JBBTJH010000328.1:0-5462 GCA_038059555.1 Pseudomonadota bacterium
CAAATGTAATGCGCTTGATCCGGCGTCAAATAGGGATGCATCGGCAGGGAAATGACGTCAGCGCAAACGTCTTCCGTGACACGCAGGCCGCCAGCCGGCGCAAAACGTTCAAACGCCGGCATCTTGTGGAGCGGCGTTGAATAATAGATCGCCGTCGGCACGCCATGCGCTTTTAGCGCCGCCGCCACTTTATCCCGGCGCGGGGTGCGAAGGGTGAAATAGCCATAGCCCGACCGCGCGCCGGAAAGATGCGTTTGCGGCTTCACCGATGCCGACAGGCGCCGCTCGTAAATTTCCGCGATCATGCGCCGCGCTTCCAGCTCTTCATCGAAGATCGCGATTTTTTCGAGGAGGACTGCGGCCTGAAAACTGTCCATTCGGCCGTTGAACCCGACGCACACGGAGTTCTTTCGCGCGGCGTCCGTTCCGTGCCAGCGGATCGACATCCAGCGCTCGATGACGCTGAGATCTTGCGCGAGAATGGCGCCGGCGTCGCCATAAGCGCCGAGCGCCTTGCCGGGGAAAAAGCTGGTCGCGGTCGCCGGCGCGAGATTGCCGACCCATTCGCCGTTTAACTGCCCGCCAAAACCTTGCGCGCCATCGGCGAGAACGAACAAATTATCGCGGCGCGCGACCGCGGAAATCGCCGGGTAATCCGCCGGCGAGCCGAAGAGGTCGACCGGAATGACGGCCGCCGGGCGAAGTTTCCCCTCACGCTTCACTTCATCGATGCGGCGCTCGAGATCGGCCGCATCCATGTTGAATGTTTCAGGATCAATGTCGACGAACACGGGCGTCGCGCCGGTGAGGAGAACGGCGTTGGCGGTCGCGTTGTAGGAAAAGGCCGGAATGAACACCGCATCGCCCGTATCGACGCCCTCGGCGAGCAACGGGATAATGAGCGCGGCCGTTCCGCTGGCGCAGGCGACCGCAGCCGCAGCGCCGGTTTTCTCGGCGAGGAGCGCTTCAAGTTCCTCGATTTCCGGACCCGCGATATAGCGCCCGTGATCGAGCACGGCGGTGAGCCTTGCTTCGATGCGCGACCGGATGCGGCGTTGCTGCGCTTTCAGATCGATGAAGGCGATTTCGCCGACATCGGTGTTTCCCGCAAGCATGAGATTAGCAACGCCGTTCACGCAATCTTCCTGTCAAATGCGGGCATCCTGTCAAACGCGGGCGCTGAGGCGTTGAGATTTTCCCGCGCGCCCTCGATAAGGCTCGCCCATTCGATCGCCCCGCGGCCGGCCCTGCCGTCGACCATCGTCACTGCGCCGTCAAGCGCCGACGCGAAGAACGCTTCAACGCTCGCGCCGAGCGGATCGGCGAATGCGCTGAGATCGGCGAATTCCGGCGCCGCCGCCGAAGATGTCGAATTGGCAAAAGTCCGGTTGACGAAATCGATCTCGATCGAGCCGTCGTCATAATCGGCTTTGAGGACGCGGCGGCGCGCTTCCATGCGCCGGCTCGCGACGAAGGAGCATTGCCGGCCGCCCTCGAAGGTCAGCGTCGCCACCGTTTCATGACGATCGCCGCAGGCGGAGACTTTGACCGGCGTCGCAAAACCGAAGAGGCGCGCGATATCGAGATCGTGAATCATCAGATCGAAAACGACCGACACGTCTTCGCCCCGCCCGCTCGGCGGTCCGCAACGGGAGAACTGAAGCTTGCGCGGCGCAGCGCCGGGGCGAGGCGCGCCCATCGCCGCCAGAACGAAGCGTTCCTGATGACCGACCTGCAGCACCAGCGACTGGCTCTCGGCGAGCGCGATCAGGATATCGGCTTCCTCGACATTCATCGCGAGCGGCTTTTCGACATAGACATGCCGGCCGGCTTCTAGCGCTTGTCTCGCGATCTCAAAGTGCGAGGGCGCCGGCGTCGCGATCGTCACCGCATCGACCGACTGCAACAGCGTATCGAGGGTTGAATGCCGGCGCGCGCCGTGCCGATCCGCCAGCGCTCCCGCTCTGTCGGCGTCGGTATCCCAAATTCCAGAGAGGATGGCGCGCGGCGAGGCGGCGTGTTTGCCGGCGTGAAAAGCGCCAAAAACGCCCGCGCCGACGACGCCCGTTTTCAGCTTCCGCTCCACCCGTCACACTCCAGACACGCTGACTTTCGAGGCGACCATAGCGGCGCCCCGGGGGCGATGATACCGATCGCCGGCTTTGGACATTCAAACAATGTTTCGGCCTGTTTCAGCCAGTTAGCCGGCCCTGTTGCGGCTCTGCTTCAGCTCGTCGGCGAGCAAAAACGCCAGTTCCAGCGCCTGCGTCGCGTTAAGGCGCGGGTCGCAGTGGGTCTGATACCGGGAGGAAAGGTCGCTTTCGGAGATGTCCTGCATGCCGCCTAAACATTCCGTCACATTCTGGCCGGTCATCTCGAGGTGGACGCCGCCCGGATAGGCGCTTTCAGCCCGGCAAATGTCGAAAAATGAATCGATTTCCGAGCGGACATCGTCAAGCCGCCGGGTTTTGAGGCCGTTCTCCGCCTTGATCGTGTTGCCGTGCATCGGATCGCTCGACCACACGACCTTGCGCCCTTCCGCCTGAACCTTGCGGATGAGCGGCGGCAGGCCTTTGCCGACATTATCGGCGCCGAACCGCGCGATGAGAACGATGCGCCCGGAGATATTTTGCGGGTTGAGCGCATCAAGGAGCGCGATCAATTCATCCGGCGCGAGCGAGGGACCGCATTTGACGCCGATGGGATTGCCGACGCCGCGGCAGAATTCGACATGCGCGCCGTCAACCTGACGCGTGCGGTCGCCGATCCAGATCATGTGCGCGGAGGTGTCGTACCAATCGCCGGAGGTCGAATCGACGCGCGTCATCGCCTGTTCAAAACCGAGCAGCAACGCTTCGTGGCTGGTGTAGAAATCGACTTCCCTGACGGCGCGCACTTCCTTGCCGTTGATGCCGCAGGCTTCCATGAACTTCAGCGCTTCGGAAATACGGTCGGCGAGTTCGCGATAGCGCTCGGCCTGCGGGTTTCCAGCGACGAATTCAAGCGTCCACCGATGCACGTTGTGAAGGTCCGCATAGCCGCCGCCGGCGAAGGCTCTGAGCAAATTCAGCGTCGCAGCCGATTGGCCGTAGGCCTTGAGGAGCCGTTGCGGATCGGGCGTCCGCAAGCTGGCGTCGAATTCCATGCCGTTGATGTTGTCGCCGCGATAGCTTGGCAAGGTGACGCCGCCGAGCGTTTCCGTCGGCGCCGATCTTGGCTTGGCGTATTGCCCGGCGATGCGGCCGATTTTGAGGACCGGCATCGCCGCCCCAAACGTCAGCGCGACCGACATCTGCAACAGCACGCGAAAGGTGTCGCGGATGTTGTTCGGGTGAAATTCCTTGAAGCTCTCGGCGCAGTCGCCCCCCTGCAGCAGAAAGGCGCGGCCCTCCGCCACGGCGGCGAGTTCAGCTTGAAGGGGCCTCGCCTCCCCGGCGAACACGAGGGGCGGATAGGACGACAATTCCTTTTCGACAGCCTCAAGCCCTGCCGGATCTGGGTAATCCGCAGGCATGTGGCGGGCGGGTTTCACCCTCCAGCTGTCAGGCGTCCACGACATTCGGCCTCCAAGGCTCGCCTCTCATAAGGCCCGCATTTTCGCGCCGCAACAAGGAAAGTCGCGGCGGGGTTTATCATCGCTCAAGATCGGCTAAGACCTCAGGTGAATTCTAGGGAGCCAATCATGAGAAAAGCCTTAGCCGCAATCGTCGCGCTCACACCCCTCGCCTCGCCGGCGATCGCTCAACTCGATTTTTCGAAAGTCGAGATCAAAACGACGCCGGTCGCGCCTGGCGTCTACATGCTGGAGGGCGTTGGCGGGAATATCGGCCTTTCGGTCGGGCCGGACGGCGCCTTCGTGATCGACGATCAGTTTGCGCCGCTCTCGGGCAAAATCCTCGCGGCGATAAGCGCGGTCTCAGACCAGCCGGTCAAATTCGTCCTCGACACGCATTGGCACGGCGACCATACGGACGGCAACGAGGCCTTCCACGATGCAGGCGCCATCATCGTCGCGCAGGACAACGCCCGCAAACGTCTGAAGGATGGACTGAAGCGCGAGTCTGGCGACACGCCGCCCGCACCCGCAGGCGCGCTGCCGGTCATCACCTTCAGCGATGAAGTGTCATTCTACTGGAACGGACATGACATTCGCGTTCGCCACCTGGCGCCGGCGCACACCGACGGCGACGCGATCGTCTATTTTGAAACCGCAAACGTCATCCACATGGGCGACATCTTCTTCAACGGCGGGTATCCTTATATCGATCTCGATTCCGGCGGATCCCTCGACGGCGTCATCGCCGCGCAAGAAGCCGCGCTCGCCCTCAGCAATAACGAGACGAAAATCATTCCGGGCCATGGCGCACTGTCCACAAAGGCCGAGCTCAGCGCCACTCTCGCGATGTTGAAGGATGTTCGCGCGCGCGTTCTCGCGCTGATCGAGCAGGGCAAGAGCGAAGATGCGGCGGTGAAAGCCGACCCCTTGAAGGATCTCAACGCCAAATGGGGCGGCGGCTTCATCAACGGCGAGGCGATGACGCGAACGGCGTTCCAGTCCTTGTCGAAAGGCCGGCGGCCATAGGAAAACGCCCGCGAAGGGGTCCGCGGGCGTTCTCTCTTTTTGCTCGCTTCAGGGGCGAGCGATCGCGCAGGCGATTACGATTTGATCGCGGCGCCGACGACTTTGCCGCCCTTGATCTGGCATTCGGCGACTTGCGCGTCGCCGCCGGCGAGCGGCGTCAGCTTGAAGGTGATGGTTTTCAGCGCCGCGCCTTTGATCGTCGCGAATTTTTTCTTGAACTGATCCGCGGGCGCAATTCCCTGGTCTTCCAGGGCCGAGTTGCAGAGCGAAATCTGCTCGGAGCTGGACGCGGCATAGGCCGGGGCAAGGCTGAGCGCGATCGTGGCGGCGGCGGCGGCGGCGGCGATCAGGAGGTTTTTCATCGAGGTTTCCTTTCAGGTAGGTTGCGAACGCGTTTGGCTTGTTGTTCTGTATTGTGTGATCCTATTTACTATTGTTTTTTAAAGTGTCAATATCATTTTTGTCGAGCGGGCGAAATTTTGTTATGCTCGCGTCAGAAAACATGACGCCGACCCATAGATGCCGGCGCGCGTCACGGAAACGCTTCGAAAAAGGTATTTAATGTCAAGAACTTACAATCAGGATTGCGTCCTCGCCTACTCGTTCGACCTGCTCGGCGAGCGCTGGACCTTCCTGATCATCCGGGAGCTTTTCCTCGGCGCGCGGCGGTTCAGCGACCTTCACGCCGCCCTGCCCGGCATCGGGACCAACCTTTTGAGCAAGCGGCTGAAGGAGCTTGAGGAGGCGGGCCTCGTCGCCTCGGCGGGAGACGGCAGGAACCAGTATCGCCTGACCGACGCCGGCGAAGGGCTGCGCCCGGCGCTGCGCCTCTCCGACGGGCGCTGGCACGCCTCCGATGAGCTGATCCAGGAGGGCGAGC
>JBBTJH010000329.1:0-5452 GCA_038059555.1 Pseudomonadota bacterium
AACGCTTCGACGTGACCGTCGGCGGCCGCTACAGCCACAACACGCAGCGCGCGGATCAAGCGACAGGCGGACTGCCCGGTCTCTTTGTCGGGCCGCCGGAAGTATTCCCGACCGCCACCTCCAGTGAGGGCGTCTTCACCTGGTCGGTCGCGCCGCGCTTGGAACTCAGCGACGCCGTAGCCCTTTATGCGCGCGTCGCCAAAGGGTTCCGGCCGGGCGGACCGAACGTCATTTCACCGGGCGCGCCGCCATCAGTCCCGACATCCTACGCCTCGGACACGGCGATCAGTTATGAGGCCGGCGTCAAAGCAGAAACCGCCGACAACGTGTTCGGGCTCGATCTTTCGGTCTTCTATCTCGACTGGAAGAATATTCAGCTGTTCACGGTGGTGAGCGGGTTTGGCATCAACGCCAATGGCGGCGGAGCAAGAAGCATCGGCGCCGAGTTTTCGGCCTCCTTGCGTCCGGTTGAAGGATTGGACCTTGTCCTCAACGGCGCCTACACAGATGCGGAACTCACTGTTGACACCGATCCGCTTGTCGGCGGATTTGATGGCGACAAGCTGCCGTTCACTCCGAAATTCGCGGTCAGCTTCAGCGGCGATTACGAGTGGCCGCTCAGCGACCGGACGACTGGGTTTGTCGGCGGCACCTTCCGCTTCCAGACCGGCCAGTACACCAATTTCGCGGCCGGCGGACGCAACGAGTTCCCGTCTTACGGCGCTCTTGATCTGCGGGCCGGGGTCAATTTCGATCGTTTCGCGGTTGAGCTTTTCGCGCGAAACGTCGCAAATTCCGAAGGTCTGACATCGGGCGGCAATTTCGAAGGAACTTTGCCGGCTGGAGTCGTTCATGCTGGCGTGCTGCGTCCGCGGACGATCGGCGTGACGCTGACCGCCGCATTCTAGGTGAAATTGCGGGTGTGAACATCCAGGTTCACACCCGTCTTTTCAGGGGAAGAAATGTCGATACCGCAAATGAACGTCGTCAATATCGATCATGACGGCGACGCGTCTGACATGCTTTCATTGCCGCGTCCCTATCTGGTGTTCCTTGGCGCAGAAACGGAACCCGCTTACGCAAAGACGGCCTTTGGCCTGCGCGACTGGGCGCGGGATGATTGCATCGGCGAACACGCTTGCCGCGGCGCAACGATCAGTCTGGGGCTCGCGGCGCTGACGCCGGCGGAAGCAAAAGCACGCGGCGCGCGCTCGATGGTGATCGGCGTCGCCAACTCCGGCGGCGTCATCGCCGAAAGCTGGATCCCCGAATTGCTTGCCGCGATGGCTGCAGGTCTAGATCTCATCAGCGGCATGCACACGCGACTTGAAGACGTCTCCGTCCTTGGCGAGGCTGCAAAGCGCTACGGACGCCGGCTGATCAATGTGCGCACGCCGCCAGAGGGCATTCCGATCGCGACGGGGCGCAAGCGCACGGGCAATCGCCTTTTAACGGTCGGCACCGATTGCGCGCTCGGAAAGAAATACACCGCGCTCGCGCTGACGCGCGCCTTTTCGCAGCGGGGAGTGAACGCTGATTTCCGGGCGACAGGACAGACCGGCATCCTGATCGCGGGGGGCGGCATTCCGATAGACGCAGTCGTCTCCGACTTCCTCGCCGGCGCCGCAGAAATGTTGAGCCCGGACGCCGACGCCGGGCATTGGGACGTCATCGAAGGACAAGGATCGGTTTTTCATCCCGCCTATGCCGGGGTCGCGCTTGGTCTTTTGCATGGCAGCCAGCCGGACGTCATTGTCGTTTGCCATGATCCGGGGCGAAAATTTGTTCTCGGTCATCCCCGTTATGAATTGCCGAGCCTTGAAGAAACCATCGCTCTCAACTTGAAATTAGGCGCGCGCGTCAATCCGGCGGTGCGTTGCGCAGGCGTTTCACTTAACACCTCGAAACTGGATGCAGCGGCCGCGCGCGATATCATGGCCGGGATTTCCGCGCGGCTCGGCCTCCCCGTTGCAGATCCGATCCGCGGCGGCCCCGAGTTCGAGAAGCTGGTGACGCAATGCCTCGCTTGATCGCACGTGCGTCCCTTGCGTCATTCATCGACCGCGAGATCGGTAAGCTAAAGTGACGAAAGCGCCCTCGTTCTATCAGCGCTATTTGCTGCCGGGATTGGCCTTCAAAGCGGTCGTCATCGGCGGCGGATATGCGACCGGACGCGAGCTCATCGAATTCTTCATGCCGGCAGGGCCGTTGGGCGGCGTCTTTGGCATGCTCCTCGCGATGGTTATCTGGAGCGCTGTCTGCATCGTCAGTTTTGCCCTTGCGCACCGCCTCTCTGCGTATGATTACCGCGCGCTGTTAACGGCGGTGCTCGGTCCCGCGTGGCGGCTCTTTGAAATCTCCTATTTCCTGTTCCTTGTGCTCGTCCTCGCCGTCGTTTCAGCGGCCGCCGGCGAAATCGGGGCGGCGACCTTCGGCTTGCCGCGCCTTGTCGGCACGCTGTTATTGATGGCGTCTGTCGCCACGGCGACAAGCTTCGGCAATGACGGCGTCGAGGGCATGTTTCGCTACACCTCTTCGATCCTTTACGCGGTTTATGCGATCTTCCTCGTGCTCGCCGTCAACAAATTTGGCGATCTAATTCCGGCGCAATTTGCGAGCGGGGCGTCAATGAAAGGCTGGGCGGCCGGCGGCGTCTCCTACGCAAGCTACAATGTGGTCGCGATGATCGCCGTCTTGCCTTTCATCCGGCACATCACAAAAACCCGCGACGCCGTTATCGCCGGCGCGCTCGCCGGGCCGCTGGCGATGCTGCCGGCGCTCATTTTCTTCGCTTCAATGATGGCGTTTTACCCGCAAATCGGCGCTGAAACATTACCGTCCGACTTTCTCTTAAAGCGGCTCAATGCGCCATGGTTCCAGATCCTCTTTCAGGTCATGATTTTTTGCGCGCTGCTCGAAACCGGCGTCGGCGCTGTCAATGCGCTGAATGCGCGAATTGAAGGCGCGCTAGTTAACCGGGGCGGCTACTCCCTCAAGGCGCGGTTTATGGTCGGCGCAATTTTGCTTTTAGGTTCTGGGTTTGCGGCCGTGAAATTCGGGCTGGTGACGTTGATCGCGAAAGGCTACGGCGCGCTCGCCTATATCATGCTCGCCATTCTTGTGGCGCCGATCATGACGGTCGGCCTTTGGAAGCTCATCAAAAGAGAACGATCGCCGTCAGCCGATCGCGACGGTAAAGAAATTAAGGCATAGGAGCTAAAGATGATCAATCTGCGCCGCATTCTACTCACCGCCGTCTCAGGCTTTTCAATCGTGAGCGGCGCAAACGCCGCAGACCTCTCGCCCGAACAGATCGACGGCTACGCCAAGCAGACGATTAGCGCTTTCCATCTGACCGGCCTCTCGCTCACCGTCGTGTCGCGCGAGAGCATCCTGTTCCAGAAATCCTACGGTCTTCGCGATGTGAACGGAAAAACTCCCGTCGATACGGACACGACCTTTCCTTTCGGATCGATTGGAAAAGCCTTTACGACCGCGGCGCTTGCGATGCTGGTCGATGAAGGAAAAATGGCCTGGAACGATCCGGTCAAAAAATATATTCCCGAATTCGAAATGTCCGATCCTTATATCACGGCCGAGTTTTCGGTGAAGGATCTTGTCACGCATCGCTCGGGCCTGCCGCTTGGCGCCGGCGATCTCCTGGTCTTCCCGGACGCCGATCCAGGGGTGAAAGACATTCTCGCCGCCATGAAACACATTCCGCCAGCGACGAGCTTCCGTTCCGAATTCGCCTATGACAACCAATTATACGTCATCGCGGGCGAAGTCCTCTCGCGCATCGATCAAAAGCCGTGGGCCGACGCCATCGCCTCGCGGCTGTTCAAACCGCTCGGCATGAAATCTTGCGACGCGAAGCCGACAAGGGCGGCGCGCGCGAAAAATACGGTGACGCAGCACACGAGAGCGCCGGGCGATGTCGCCGCAACGCCGCTCGATCCGCGGTATATTCTGGCGGATGCGACAGCGCCCGCCGGCGGCATCAGCTGTTCGATTGCAGATCTTTCAAAGTGGGCGCAGTTCTGGCTGCGCGGCGCCAAAACCCAATCCGGCAAGCAACTGATTTCGACAGAGCAAGCGAGCGAGCTCTGGACAGGCGTCACGCCGAAAGCGGCGCGGCCTGACATGACGGAAAGGGCCGGCACGCATTTCTCGCTCTATGGCCTTGGCTGGGATCTCAGCGATTTTTACGGCGAGCTGCTGGTCAGTCACGGCGGCGGGCTGCTCGGCGCTGTTTCGTTTTTCGGTATGCTTCCGGAAAAAGATATCGCGGTCTTCCTGACGACCAACGATTTCGTTCCCTATGTCAGCGGTCTTGGCGTGCAGATATTGGCTGACGCGGCGGCGCCTGAAAACGACACGACATGGATCAGCTATGCCGCGAAGAATTACGACAATTATCGAACGAACGCCGGCAAGGACTCTGGCGAGAGCGCCGTCAACGATATCGCCGTCGCCCCTCTCCGGCCCCTCGCCGACTACGCCGGGGTCTATGTCGATCCGTGGTATGGGAAAGTGACGATCTCCGTCAGCGGCGACCGGCTCGCGATCGACATGAGCCGCTCTGAAATCCTCGATGCGCCGCTCACCTCCCTTGGCGACAATAAGTTCGTCGCCCGCTGGCCGGACCGCACCATCAACGCCGACGCCTACGTCATGTTTTCGGAGGAGAACGGCGCTATCTCCGGCATGACCATGAAAGCGGTCTCAAAAACTGCGGACTTCTCGTTCGATTTCCATGACCTGCATTTTGTGAAGGCGGCGGATGCCGCTGCGGCGCGGTAGCTGACCGGGCGAGATTTCTGAGAGGTCCCCTCCCCTTCCTTGGCCGGAGGGGGAGAATTTCCCGCATTTGGCGATCATGCGTCTGCGAAATGTTCCGTATTTTGCGGATTGTCGGCGCACCGGACCCGGGTTTGTTTCCAGTTTCCATGCGGGGTTCAGCGTTTTTGTCCGTATAATGCGGATACGCTCTTTTGGGGAATTTCTGGAGCTGCTTTCTTTTTTTGCAATTTTTCAAAAGGCGGGGCGCCCTCCCGTTTTTCAAAAAATCAATGAAGGGAATGCGGCCGCTCGCCGCCGTCCCATTGTCTTGCGCGCAGCAAAATCTCGCCGCAACGAAAGCACATTCAAATTGTCAAAGAGCCTTTAGGCGATCAATTAACAAAAAGCGTAAGGCCTAAGGCTCAGCGCGTTCAAGCCTCTATTTATGGGTATTTTCAGAGAGGAATTCGCGCCTTTGGGGAGTCAAGCAGAGATTGCCGGGAGCGGCATCTGCGACGGCCCGCGCGGCGCATCCTTCTTCTTTGAACGCGCGGGCTCGAAAGCCCGCACCGGCGCATATCGCCTGCCGGAGATCAGGGTTGTCCGCCGGCCTCGTAGACGGGCTTTCCCTGATAGAGCGTCGTCAGGACTTTCGCGTCCGAGATTTCTT
>JBBTJH010000330.1:0-3048 GCA_038059555.1 Pseudomonadota bacterium
GCACAATCCAATACCGCGCAACAAGGCCGTTGTCGGGCGCAACGCGTTCGCGCACGAAGCGGGCATCCATCAGCACGGCGTTCTCGCCGACCGGCGCACCTATGAAATCATGGAGGCCGAATCAGTCGGCGTTCCCTCCAACGCGCTGGTGCTCGGCAAGCATTCCGGCAAGCATGCAGTCGCGGCGCGCATCAAGGCGCTCGGCTTCGACGTCTCGGCGCGAAAAATCGAGGATCTCTTTCCGGATTTCAAGCATCTTGCCGACACTTGCCGCGAGGTGACCGACGCCGATCTTGTTCGCCTTGTCACCGGCAATGCGAAAACGGACGGCCGGATCGGGCCATGGCGGATGCGCAAAACGGAGCTGCGCGTTGATCTCGAAGATGACGTGAAGCCCTTCGCGCGGATCACCATGGAGCACGACAATGGCGACCGGCGCACAGTGACCCACGAAGGCGAAGGGCCAATCGACGCGGCCTTTGCCGCGGTTTGCGCGATCACCGGCGTGCCGGGCGCGATCAGCATTCTCGATCTCCATCACGTAGCCTCCGAAGGCGTTGTTCGCGCTGAGGCTGTGATTGACGTCGATGGCGAAAGCTTCGCCGGCAAAGCGCAGGAAGTAGACATCGCAGACGCCGCCGTCGCCGCATTTGTCGCCGCAATCAATCAAGCCGCCGCGATGCGCGCGAGCGGCGTCAGAAGAGTAAAAGCCGGAGTTGGAGCCTAATCTCATGCCGATCAACGCAACTTCTTATATCTGGATGGACGGCGCCTTGAAGCCGTGGCGCGAAGCGAGCATTCATGTAATGACGCACGCGCTGCATTACGGCACTTCGTTTTTTGAAGGCATCCGCGTTTACGACACGCCGGAGGGCCCTGCGGCGTTTCGCCTGAAGGATCACATCGACCGCCTCTACGATTCGGCGGCGATTTACGGCTGCGCGGTGCCGTTCGAAAAGCAGACGATCCTCAACGCCTGCGACGAAGTCATCACTTCGAACAAGCTCTTTAGCGCTTATCTCCGCCCCATCGTTTTTTACGGGTATGGCGACATCGCCGTCGCGCCGACGCCGCAAACGCCGGTGCAGGTCGCAATTGCGGCCTTTCCTTGGGGCGCCTATCTCGGCGAAGAAGGGCGCGCAAACGGCGTTGACGTTTGCGTGTCGAGCTGGCGGCGCGTTGCGCCAGGGACGCTGCCAGCCGCTGCAAAAGCCGGCGGCAATTACCTCTCTGGCGTTTTGATCTCCACGGAGGCCAAGCAGCGCGGGTTTGCCGAAGGGATCGGGCTCGACGTCAACGGTCTCGTTTCCGAGGGCGCCGGCGAAAATCTATTTGTCGTTCGAAAAGGAAAGCTCTACACGCCGCCCGCCTCCGCTTCTATCCTGCAAGGCGTGACACGCGACACCGTGATGACGCTCGCACGCGCGGAAGGATTTGAAATTCTCGAACAGGCGATGCCGCGCGAGGCGCTCTATCTTGCGGATGAAATATTCTTTACGGGAACAGCTGCTGAAATCACGCCGGTCAAATCCGTCGACCATCGGCCGACACGGGCGAATGGATGCGGGCCGGTGACGAAACTTCTTCAGGATCGCTTTTTCGGTCTGTTCGATGGAACAACAAAAGATCAATGGGGCTGGCTGCATAAGGTCGAACCGAATTCAGGACGGGTAATCCGTGAAGCCGCAATCGCTGTTTGACAAATTATGGGCGCGCCATGTCGTCGTTGAAGAAACGGCCGACGCGCCGGCGCTCCTTTATATCGATCTGCATCTGATCCACGAGGTGACGTCGCCGCAGGCGTTCACGGCGCTGAAGGCGCGCGGGCTGAAAGTGCGCCGCCCGGAGCGGACGCTGGCGACGCTCGATCATTCGACGCCGACATTGCCCGCCGGAAAAGACGGCCGGCTTCCCTTCGCGACGGCTGAGGCGCAAGAACAAGTTGAAACCCTCATCCGCAATTGCGAGGCGCATGGCGTCCTTCTGCTCGGCATGGGCGATGAACGGCGCGGCATTGTTCACGTGATTGGGCCGGAGCTCGGCATCACGCAGCCGGGCAAGACAATCGTTTGCGGCGACAGCCATACCTCGACGCATGGCGCTTTCGGCGCGCTAGCCTTCGGCATCGGCACGACCGAGGTCGGGCATGTGTTGGCGTCGCAATGCTTGCTGCAAAGAAAACCAAAATCCATGCGCGTCACCTTCGACGGCTCGCTGCCCGACGGCGTCAGCGCGAAGGATATGGCCCTCGCGATGATTGCAAGAATCGGCGCCGATGGCGGACAGGGGTATGCGATCGAGTTTGCGGGCGCTGCCGTCGCTGCACTGTCGATGGAAGGACGGATGACGCTCTGCAATATGTCGATCGAGGCCGGCGCGCGCTCGGGCATGGTCGCGCCCGATGAGACGACCTTCGCTTTTCTTGAAGGCCGCGAGTACGCGCCCGTGGGGGATGAGTGGGCGAGGGCGGTCGATGACTGGCGCTGGCTTGCAACCGACGACGGCGCCGCGTTCGACCGCGAAGTGACGGTCGACATTTCCACATTGGCGCCGATGATCACGTTCGGCGTTTCACCCGACGCGGCAGCGCCCGTCGACGGCTTTGCTCCAACGGCCGCGAGCGAGGCGGAAATTCTCGGCGCTGATTATATGAAGATCGTCTCTGGAAAACCCTTTACTGAGGTGACAGTCAATCGCGTCTTCATCGGATCGTGCACCAATTCGCGGCTCGAAGATCTGCGCGCGGCGGCGGAGGTGATGCGCGGGCGAAAAGTGAAAAAAGGCGTCGTGACGCTCGTCGTGCCGGGATCGGAGGCGGTGAAGCGTGCGGCGGAAGCTGAAAACCTTCATCGCATATTCATTGACGCAGGCGCGCAGTGGCGCGAGCCCGGCTGCTCGATGTGCATTGCGATGAATGGCGACAACGGACATCCCGGCGATCTTGTCGTCTCGACCTCGAACCGCAATTTCATCGGGCGGCAGGGCAAAGACGTGCGCACGGTTCTTGCGAGCCCCGCAACGGCGGCCGCTTCCGCGATCGAGGGCCGT
>JBBTJH010000331.1:0-4731 GCA_038059555.1 Pseudomonadota bacterium
CCGCCTATCTTCACGCCGCTCAGATCGACCATGCCTTCAGCTATCTCAGTTCGTGCGGACTCCTTGGCCATGGCGAAGGCAAGGTCGCCGCCAACTTTTGCGTTCCGCAAACCCAATCCTTTTGGAAGCTTCGTGTCGCTGATCGTCAAAGAGCCGCCAATCTCACAATCATCGAGATCGAGCCGCACAAAACCCTCAAGCTTGTCGAGAATCAAATTACCAAGAATAACAAGCCGACCTGCGGCCAGCGTCTCATGGTTTCCGATGATCTCCTTGAACTTATCTCTGTTCGTATCGGGAATGAGTTCCGTATCACCTAATCCGAATTGATTTCTCGAATTACGTGTCCCGGCGGCGACCGAAACATTCCGCAAGATCAGCGATTGCAACTGCGCGTCATCGAGACAAAGGGGCCCTGCGATTTCAACGCCATCAAGAATGACATCGCGCGGAACGGCGAGTCCGCGCCAGTCGATCGGCCCGAGAATTCTTGTTCTGCCGTCTCCAGCCAAGAATAACGGCGCAAGATCGTTTCCTGATACCTGGACATCGATGAGCGTTCGCAAAAATGACGCCTGAACTTCAACAATTCCGGCGTTTGATTTGGGCCGCCAAGCACTCCCGGCGTCCAAGGCTTTCATGATTTCGGTTTCAATGCCGGTAAAGTCCGGCGCTGCGACGGCTCCCCTCATACCCACCCCCCGGTGCTATCAGGGAGGAAGCGTCGTCCAACGACGCATGAAAATCAAGCCTCAGTCTACACATCCAGTTCTGCGGTCAGCGCGTTTTCCTGAATAAATTCGCGGCGCGGTTCGACGATTTCGCCCATGAGCTTCGAGAAAATATCGTCGGCGGCGTCGGCTTCCTTGACTTTCACCTGCAGCAGAACGCGCGCTGATGGGTCGAGCGTCGTTTCCCAGAGCTGGATCGGGTTCATCTCGCCAAGGCCTTTGTAGCGCTGGATCGAGATGCCTTTCTCGCCGGCCGCCCTTGCCGCGCGCAGGAGACTGTTCGGCCCGGTCACGGTGACGCGCTGGTCCTTGCGCGTCCATTGCGCCGGCTTTGCAAAGATTTCAGCAAGGTCATTCATCATTTCCTGCGTCCTTCGCGCGTCGCCCGAGACGAGGACGTCGCGCGGCAGGAGATGGCGCTCGAGAACGCCGCGCAGCTCGCGCTCGAAGACATAACCGCCCTCGCCGTCAATCGCGCCCTTCCAGCCGCGCTCGAACTCATCGGCGACGAGATCGAGCCGCGCGGCCGTCCTGTCGGCGAGCGCTTGCGCTTGCGCCGCGTCTGCGGGCGCTTCATGGAGCGCGCGGGCGAGCGCCGACTGGACAATGATCAACCGTGAAAAGCGGGCCGGAAACTCGTCGATCGTCTCGCGAACCTTGCGCGCGCGCGCGATGATGTCCGCAAGATCTGCGCCGACGATCGCCTCGCCCCCGGCGAGCGTCAGCTGCGCATCGCTCGCGCCTTCCGTATAAAGATAATCCTCAAGCTCTGCGTCGTCGAGCACATATTGCTCCGACTTGCCGCGCGTGATTTTGTAGAGCGGCGGCTGCGCGATATAAAGACAGCCGCGGCTGATGACTTCCGGCATCTGCCGGAAGAAGAACGTCAAGAGCAGCGTTCTGATATGCGCGCCGTCGACGTCGGCGTCGGTCATGATCACCACTTTGTGGTATCTGAGCTTTTCGACATTGAAGTCGTCCCGCCCGATGCCGGTGCCGAGCGCGGTGATCAGCGTGCCGATTTCCTGGCTGCCGAGCATCTTGTCAAATCGCGCCCGCTCAACGTTGAGGATCTTGCCACGAAGCGGCAAAACCGCCTGATTTTCACGGTTTCTCGCCTGTTTCGCCGAGCCGCCCGCCGAGTCCCCCTCGACGATGAAAAGCTCCGATTTCGCCGGGTCGCGTTCCTGGCAGTCGGCGAGCTTGCCGGGGAGAGACGAGACGTCGAGCGCGGATTTGCGCCGTGTCAGCTCGCGCGCTTTTCTCGCCGCTTCGCGCGCCATCGCCGCTTCGACGATTTTCTGGACGACCTTGCGCGCTTCGCCGGGATTTTCTTCGAACCACTCGCCGAGCTTTTCAGCAACGACACCCTCGACCACCGGGCGAACTTCCGAGGAGACAAGCTTGTCTTTTGTTTGCGACGAGAATTTAGGATCGGGAACTTTCACCGACAGGACGCAGGTCAAGCCTTCGCGCGCGTCGTCGCCCGTAAGGCCGATTTTTTCTTTTTTAGCGATGCCGGATTCGGCTGCGTAATTATTGATGATGCGCGTCAGCGCGGCGCGATAGCCGGCAAGGTGCGTGCCGCCGTCCCGCTGCGGGATGTTGTTGGTGAAGCACAACACTTTTTCGTGGTAGCTGTCGTTCCACCACATCGCCGCCTCGACCGTGACGCCGTCGCGTTCCGCGGTGAAGGAGATCGGCGCGTCGATCAGCGGCGTCTTCGATTTGTCGAGATAGCGCGCATAGGCGACAAGGCCGCCTTCATAATAGAGCTTTTCTTCCCGCACCTCGACGTGGCGCGCGTCCCTGAGGCGGATCGAAACGCCGGAGTTCAAAAAAGCAAGCTCGCGCAGGCGGTGTTCGAGCGTGTCGAAATCAAATTGCGTGCCCGTGAAAATCTTGTCGGAAGGGAGAAACGTCACTTCCGTCCCGCTTGTCGCTGAATCGCCGACGAGCTTTAGCGGCTCGACGGGAACTCCCATGCGGAACTCCATGAAGTGTTCTTTGCCGCTGCGCTTGATGCGCAGATCGAGCCGTTCAGAGAGCGCATTGACGACCGAGACGCCGACGCCGTGAAGGCCGCCCGACACTTTGTAGGAGTTCTGGTCGAATTTCCCGCCGGCGTGGAGCTGCGTCATGATGACTTCCGCAGCCGAGACGCCTTCGGAAGGGTGAATGTCGGTCGGGATGCCGCGGCCGTTGTCCCGGACCGTCACCGATCCGTCTTCGTTCAGGACCACCTCGATATCGTCGCAAAATCCGGCGAGCGATTCATCGATCGCATTATCGACGACTTCGTAGACCATGTGGTGAAGCCCCGACCCGTCATCGGTGTCGCCGATATACATGCCGGGACGCTTCCTGACCGCATCAAGACCTTTGAGGACCTTGATCGAGTCGGCGCCATAGGCCTTGGAGCCTTCTAATTTCGCGGCGTTGTTCGCCATGTCATCTTTTTCCTGATGTTAAAAATATTTCGGCGACGCTGCCGCTTTTCACTTCAAACGACTGGGCGCGCGCGCCCCAGGCGTCAAAGAGTGAAGCGTCCGTGCCGGTCATGAAACATTGAAAGCCGAGATCATCGAGAATATCGAACAGCGCCGCGCGGCGCGCTTCATCAAGATGCGCGGCGATTTCATCGAGGAGAAGAACCAACGGCGCGCCGCCGGGCTTTAGCGATAGCGCCCGGGCGTTGGCGAGCACGAGACCGATCAACAAGGCTTTTTGCTCACCCGTCGAGCAGAGCCGCGCCGCGCGCCCCTTGGCGCGGTGCGTGACGAGAAGATCGCTCTTGTGCGGGCCGGCAAGCGCGCGGCCGGCATCAGTATCGATGCGGCGGTTCGATTTCAGCTTTGCCGCGAATTCTTCCTCAACTTCGGCCGCAGGCTGATAAGCGAGCGCCGCCTCGATATCGCCTTCAAGCGCGATGTCGGCCGCTGGAAACGCGGCGTCGTCATCTTCAACCGCCGCAGCGACGAGCGCGCCCGCCATATCGCGGCGCGCCGCCGCGAGCGCGACGCCGTTTTCCGCCATCTGCAACTCCAGCGCGCAGAGCCAGGCGTCGTCGCGGCTTTTTTCATCGAGCAGCCGCTGGCGCTGACGCATCGCGGTTTCGTAATCGGACGAGACGCGCGCGATCGCCGGGTCGAGCGCCATCGCCATGCGATCGAGGAAGCGCCGTCGCTCGCCGGCGCCTTCGACGAACAGGCGATCTTGCGCCGGGGTCAGCCAGACGAGGCGGAGACAATCGGCAAAGGAGGAAGGGCCGCTCGCCGCAGCGCCGTCGATGCGGCAAACGCGCCGATCGACGTCGCCATCCCCCGACCCGACGCCAAGGGCCCGCTCGTCGCCGTCGAATTCGAGCCGCGCGGAAACCGCCCAGCCGCCCGCGCCGCCGATGCGCGGCAATTCGTCAAGGCGCGCATGGCGAACCCCGCGCCCCGGCCCAAGCAGGGAAATCGCTTCCAGTATATTGGTCTTGCCGGCGCCGTTGGGTCCTGAGAGCGCAACAGGCCGTCCGTCAAATTCAAGATCGACGCGGGCGTAAGAGCGAAAGTCGGTCAGCGTCAGCCGGCGAAACCGCGCGCCGCCGCGCGCCGCAGATTGCGGCCACGCCTCGTCGTCATCCACTCTGCGGATCGCCGTTTCTTTCAGCATGTCGTCCCGTATATCAGACGCGCAAGGGCATCAGCACGTAAAGCGCGCGCGGATCGTCTTCGTCAGCGACAATGCTCGGGCTCGCGGGATCCGCGAGCCGGAACGACATTGTCGATCCTTCGATCTGTCCTGCGATATCGAGGAGGTATCGCGCGTTAAAACCGATCTCGAGCGCGTCGCCGCTGTAGTCGACGGATAATTCCTCCAGCGCGCTGCCCGCTTCCGGGTTGTTCACCGTGAGGCGCAGTTTGTCGTTCTCAATCGCCATCTTGATCGATCGCGTGCGGTCGGCGGAAATCGTCGCGACGCGATCGACGGCCTGCGCGAAGTCTTTGGTTTC
>JBBTJH010000332.1:0-6302 GCA_038059555.1 Pseudomonadota bacterium
GCGCATTGCAAGCGCCCGGCTGCGTCAGCACCGATCAGCCGCGCACGTAAATCTTGCGGCCGTGATCGTAGGTGTATTGCATCCGCAGTCTGCGGTCATAGCTCAAGGGCAATCTCGGCTCCTTATAGCCATGTCCGTATTTGCGGCCCCGATCGCCGCGGTCATGGTCATAACGATCGTTGTCATAACGCCCGCTATCGCTGCGGTCGCCGTCATAACGGTCATTGCCATACCGGTCATTGTCAGAGCGCCAGTCGTTATCGCTCCAGCGGCCGCCGCGCCGGTCATGGCGATCCGCCACATAGACAAAGGCGCTGCGCGGGCAAACCGTGATCGCGCGGTCGCGGCGATCTTCGCGGCGATCAATGCGGTCTTCGGCGCGGTCGCGGCGCCCGTAGTCGTAGCGCTCGTCGCGGCGGTTCTCGCGCGCGTCGCGCCAGTCTTCGCGGATGTCGGCGCAACGCCGCGCGTCAAGACGCCATTCGCCGGCGAAGGCGGGCGCGGCGCCAAGAACGAGACCGGCGCCGATTAAAGCTGCTGCGAGTTTTTTCATGATGCGTTTCCTTGTGTTCGAGGCCCCTTGCGCCCGACAGCCATTAAACGCGGCGGCGCCCGTCAATCCGTCGTTTTCGGCCAAGGTCTTTTCGGGGTCTTATTGCGGCGCCTTTGCGGCGCGGCCGCCAATGCTTGACCAAAACCCCCTGATCAAGCAGTCGTGACGGCGCTTTCCTTGCCGGGGATCGCGCCGCTTCGATAAAAGGCGCGCGCGTCCCCCGCCCCCGGCGTCGCCTCGCGGCCCTTCTTGTGCTGAGGGCGGCCAATCAGTGGAGTAGAGACCCATGCGCACCCAGTCCCCGGAAGCTCGGCGAAATTCCTACGACAAAAAGGTCGGGCTCGTATTGCAAGGAGGCGGCGCGCTCGGCAGCTATCAGGCGGGCGTTTTTGAGGCGCTCGCGTCTTCAAAATACCGCCCGGACTGGATTGCGGGCATTTCGATCGGCGCGATCAACGCCGCGATCATCGCCGGGAACCCGCCGGCGCAAGGCGTCGAACGGCTGCGCCAATTCTGGGAAGAGATTACCGCGCCGACCTCGTGGTGGGCGCCGGGCCTTAGCGGGGCAAACGGCGCCGCGCAACGAGACGCGAGCGCGTTTTCCGCTATGATGTTCGGCCAGCCCGGCTTTTTCGCGCCGCGCGCGCCGTTCGACTGGCTGGCGCCGGAGCGCCCCTTGAGCTTTTACGACACCAGCGCTCTTAAAAGCACCCTTGAACGGCTTGTCGATTTTGACCGCATCAACATCTCGAAGGAAACGCGCCTTAGCGTCGGCGCGGTGAATGTGCGCACCGGCCGCTTTGCGTATTTCGACAGCGCCGAGATCAAGATCCGTCCCGAGCACATCATGGCCAGCGGCGCGCTTCCGCCCGGGTTTCCGCCGGTTGAGGTGGACGGCGAATTTTACTGGGACGGCGGACTGGTCTCCAACACGCCGCTCCAATATGTGCTCGATTACTTTCCGCGCCGCAGCCGCCTCACTTTTCAGGTCGATGTCTTTCAGGCCTATGGCGCCATCCCCTCCAATCTCGCCGAGGTGACGGAGCGCGAAAAGGACATCCGCTATTCAAGCCGCACACGGATCAATACGGCGGAATACCAGCACAAACACGACGTCCGCCACGCGATCGATGATCTCTACAAGAGATTGCCGAAAGAGATCGCCGAAACCAAAGAGGCAAAGCGCCTTTATGAACTTGGCTGCGTCACCGAAATGGACATCGTGCAGCTGATCTACCGGCCGTTCGAGCCGCAGGGAGCATCAAAGGACTTTGAATTCAGCCGCGACGCGATGAACATGCGCTGGAGAGAGGGATTGAACAACGCGGAGACAACGCTCGCCGCAGCGCCCTGGCTCGCGCCGAAGGACAGCGAAAACGGCGTCCGGATTTTTGACGTCATTCACGATATGCTGGTCGAGAAATACGGGACGAGCGGCAAGCCGCCGTCCTCCGGCGGTTAGTTCATCACACGCGAATTTGAAGCCGGTCCGCGCAGCCCATCCTTCGAGACGCATTCCTTCGGAATTCTCCTCAGGATGAGGGGTTAGGATATTTGAAACAAGAGATTCCTCATCCTGCCGCCGCCGCGCCGGAGCGGCGCTCTGGCGCGCCGCGTAGGTGGGAGGAGCGCGCCACTTCGCGCGCGTCTCGAAGGATGCGGTATGCGGTTGCGCGCTATTTCGCCGCCGCTTCAAAATCTGCGGCGCGTCCGGGGAGCCAGACGCTGAGCGCGCCGGCGACAATGCGGCGCTGGTCTGGATTTAGCGCGGCGTCGGATTTCAGATCTGCGATCAACGCGTCAATTGAATCGGCCCCGACGAGCGGCGAGGGAGCGCCCTCGCCCGTATCGAGCCGCATCAGCGAGCCGCCCTTGTCGCTCCAGCGCGGCCAATCTGGGCCGCCCGCAGCGCCCGGCGCGCCGCCTTTCGCGAACGCCGCCCAATAGCCGCCCATCGCGCGCGCCAGTTTTTCTCGATCCTTCGATGTCTTTTTTTCAAACATCACGGGGTCAAGCCGGCCGAGAAGTTCAAAGCGGTCGAAGACAAAAGGAATTTCCATCCCGTGCGACGCGCCGAGCAATTTCTTCAGATCTGCGATCAAAAACCGTCCGCCCTCGTCCCAATCGAAGCGATAGGCGTAGAGATCATCGTTACCCGCCGCCGCCATCGCCGACAGCGGCTCGTCAACCGAGCGGATGCGCCAGAGGCGGCTTTGGTAATAGGAGAGCCGGTCGTAAAATTTCTGGTCTTTTGCGACCGGGAGGACGCCAAACCAGTTGGTGACGAGGCGCGGATCGACGACCTGAAAGAGTTTCATCTCGTCGCGGTTCGTTCCTGAAATCACCGGAACTGAATTAAACCCGCCCGGCGTTGCGAGCGCGGCGCGAAGGCCCTCCAAGGGAAGCGCGACGCCGTCATTGATGACGTTTGGAAAATTGAGATAGCCGAACTCGTCAAGCTGATAGGCGCCGTAGAGCGCTTCAAGACTTAACGCGCGCAGAGCCCCGGCGGTTGCCGCGCCCGTGCGCTCTGCAATTTTCGACGCCGGATTTTCCGCGTCGGTTCCGCTTTCGGCTTTCGCGAGCGGCGTTGAATCAAAAAGTCCCGACTGAATGATCGCGCGCTGAAAAAGCCCTTTGGCGAGCGGCGAGGCGAGCAAGGTCGCGACGTTTTGTCCGCCGGCGCTCTCGCCGAAGATCGTCACGAGATCGGGGTCGCCGCCGAAGGCCGCGATATTTTGTTTCACCCATTTCAGCGCCTGAACAAGATCGAGCGTGCCGAAATTCGCTGACGCGTCATCCGCAGTTTCGGCGGCGTTCCTGATCGCTTCGCTGGCGAACCATCCGACCGGCCCCAGGCGATATTGCACAGAGACGACGATGACATTTTCATTGGCGACGAGGGAGCTCGGGTCGAATTGCTTTGCCGATCCCCAGACATTGCCGCCGCCATGGATCCACACCATCACCGGCAGCGGCGCGCCCGCGCCAGCGCCCGCCGGCGCGTAGACATTGAGATAAAGGCAATCTTCAGAGCCCTGCAATTGCCCGATTTTTCCGCCCTCGCTCGCATTGAAGGGGTTGATCAGCTGCGGACAGATCGAGGCGTAGTCGCGGGCGTCGCGCCGCCCTTCCCAAGGGGCGGGATCGCGCGGCGCGCGCCAGCGCAGCTCGCCGACGGGGGGCGCTGCAAAGGGAAGACCGCGCCAGGTCATCACGCCTTCCTCGCCGATAAAGCCGATCGTCTCGCCGCTGGAAATCGTCCGGATTGTCCCGTCGTCAGCCGCGGGCGTTGGTTTCACCTCATCGGCGGGCGATCCGCAGCCGGCGAGAAGAAACGCGCCAAGCGCGATCAAAACTTTCAATTTCACGAGGGGGGCTCCCGCCTGCAACGGCGGCATCGTCCCGGTTCGCGCGCCAAAATCAACCGCTGATGTCAGTGAACCGGAGGGATCAGCGCTCGGCGTTGATCTTGTCGTCAAGACGCGCGTTCATCGCTCTTAGCGCCTCGGCGGCCGCCGCGAAGTCGGCCGGCGTCATGCCGCTCAGCATTTCCCGGATCGTCGCGAGTTCGCGATTTTGAAGCTCGACGCAGCGCGCGACGCCCGCCGGGGTCAGCGAATAGAGTTTCGAGCGCTTGTGGTTCGGATTGTCGATCATCCGCACGAACTCTTTGGCGACGAGATTGTCGAGGACGGGCTGGATCGACTGGCGCGTCACCGGTTTGCGCCGGGCCATGTCGGGGGCGGTCGCCTCGCCCTCGATAAAGAGATCGCGCAGCACCCCGCGCTCAGCCGGGCCGACGCCGAGATCGGCAAAGACCCTCTCGGCGATGGCGGTAAGGCGGAAAAACGCCTTCGGCACTTCGTTGATGGTCGCTAGAACGTCGCGTTCAGGGCTTGGCTCGGGGTCATACATGACAAGCATCCTGTCAAATGGACAGGTAGGCTGTCAACTTCAAAATGACGCCGTCAGCCTCCCCGTCAACGTCGCCGTCGACGCCTCCGGGAGATGGGGATCAGGAGAGGGAGTTCAAGCCAGCGCCTTCAAGGCGCTGAAGGAAATCATTTTCCGCTGCGCTTCGTCCCACAAAGCGAGCCGCGCGCAATTGAGGCTGTCGAGCATCGTCATCTTCGGCAGCGCGAGGAGATCCTTGCTCGACCGGTAGCATTCGGGAAGGCGGTAATTCGGAATGCCGCTCGCGAGGTGATGGATGTGATGGAGACCGATATTGCCGGTGAACCATCTAAGAAGCTTCGGCAGATGATAATGCGAGGAGCCGTAGATCGCCGCTTCCGCATAGGTCCATTCGGGTTTGCGCGCCCAATAGGCGTTTTCATATTGATGCTGGACGAAGAAGAGCCAGGTGCCGGCCCAGGCGGCGAACGTCACCGTCGTGAGGATCGTCAGCGCGACAGCGCCGGCGCCGAAGATGAGCGCAAGGCCGCCGTAAACGAGGACGAGCGCGATGTTAAGGAGCAGAACGCTTTTCCAGATCTGCGTCACCTTAAGGCCGGTATAGGTCTTCGCAAAAGGCGGCGCCGAGGCGAGCGGCAGGCGCTGCAGCAGGAAGAAATAAACCGGCGCGCCAATGACGATCAGCACCAACGGGTGGCGGTAAAAGCGGTACATGAGGCGCTCGCCCTTCGGGAGCGCGCGGTATTCCTCAACGGTCAGCGTGTCGACAGCGCCGATGCCGCGCCGGTCGAGATCGCCCGAGCCCGCATGATGGCGGTTGTGCGAATCGCGCCAGAAGCCGTAAGGCGTAAACGTCAGCAGGCTGATCAAAAAGCCCAGCGTATGGTTCGCCTGCCGGTTCTTGAAATAAGAGCCGTGGCCGCAATCGTGCTGGATGGTGAAGAGTTTCACGAGAACCCCGCCCGCGAGCGGCGAGAGCAGCAGCGCAAAACCCCACTCGCCCGTCTTGACGAGCGCGATCATCGCGGCGGCGAGCGCCACATAAATCATCAGCGAGACGGCCGCTTGCGAAAGGCTGCGCTTTAATTCGGCGCCTTGAAACTTCTTGCAATGTTCGACAATGCGGCGGAGCGCTTCGAGGCGCGCTTCATTGGCGTCATGAGACAGCCTTCTGACGGCGGTCGCCGCAGCGTCGGCGGCGACTGAAAAAGAATGCGACAAAGGGGCCCCGCTGGCTACAAAATTGAGTGTCCGGAAGGACGCCAAAAGCGTCCCGCCGGCCGACAAGTTCAACGTGAAATCATTAAAGAGAATTGAAGCGGTCCTGCAAGGAGGCGCGCTCACTTTTGTCGCGGACGTGACCGCTTGTTATGCTGCACCGCCGAAATACGGCATCACCGAAAAGATGTCCTTGTCGCCCCGCCCGCATAAATTGACGAGCACGATCTGCTCACGCGCGAGGGCGGCCGCCTTTTCAACCGCGCGGGCGAGAGCGTGCGCGGGTTCAAGGGCCGGGATGATGCCCTCCAGCTTTGAGCAGAGGCCGAACATTTCAAGCGCCTCCGCGTCGGTCGCCGAGAGGTACGTCGCGCGGCCGATCTCATGCAGCCATGAATGCTCCGGTCCGATCCCCGGATAATCGAGCCCCGCTGAGATCGAATGGCCTTCGAGGATCTGCCCGTCGCCGTCCTGCAGCAAATAGGTGCGGTTGCCATGGAGGACGCCGGGCCGACCGCCCGAGAGCGAGGCCGCATGATGTGGGGTATCGAGACCCTTCCCCGCGGCCTCCAGGCCGATGCGCCCGAGCCTGGTCGCCGCCTCGCGCTCTTGC
>JBBTJH010000333.1:0-5615 GCA_038059555.1 Pseudomonadota bacterium
CATCGTGCGCTCGGTCGGGCTCTATCTTGAAAACGGGCTGACCGATCACGCGGACTATAATTTCGTGATGGGCGTCGCCTCCGGCATGCCGGCAGATCCCGACCTTGTGCCGCTGCTTCTCAAATACAAAAAACCCGGCTGCCCGTGGCAGGCGACAGTGATCGGCCGCGAAGACGTCTGGCCGGTGCACAAGCGCGTCGCCGAACTTGGCGGCAATCTGAGGACAGGGCTTGAGGACTGTTTCTATCTCCCGGACGGAACGAAAGCCGCGTCCAACGGCGTGATGATCGAAGCGCTCGCGGGCTACGCGAAGGAGGCCGGCCGCGCGGTCGCCTCGCCGGCGGAAGCGCGGGCGATGTTGGGGGTGGCGGGATGAGCCCAACGCTCTCGCGTCGGGATAAGGGGCGCCGGACTGGCAAATGCCCGGCGGAGCTACGTCTGTCGTGATAAAATATCAATTGATAAATCAAGTAATTCGGGTTAAGACCGCCCGATCCGGCCCGACGGGGATGCTAGATGGCTGAACGATCATTCGCCAAGGAAGTCGAAGACCTTCGCCTGTCGCAAGGCGAGGTTTTTCGCGGCGAGGGCATTCTCGCGGTGACGAAGGCGCTGCTGCAGGCAGGGGTTTCCTATGTCGGCGGCTATCAGGGCGCGCCGATTTCGCATCTGATGGATGTGCTCGCGGACGCGCAGGGAATTTTAGGCGAGCTTGATGTGCATTTCGAAGCGAGCGCGAGCGAGGCGGCGGCCGCTGCGATGCTCGCGGCTTCAGTGAATTATCCCTTGCGCGGCGCCGTCACCTGGAAATCGACCGTCGGCACCAATGTCGCGTCGGACGCGCTCGCCAATGTCGCCTCGTCCGGCGTCAAGGGCGGCGCGCTGGTGATCGTCGGCGAAGATTACGGCGAAGGCTCCTCGATCATGCAGGAGCGAAGCCACGCCTTCGCGATGAAGTCGCAGATGTGGCTTTTGGACCCGCGCCCCAATCTTTCCTCGATCGTCGATATGGTCGAGCGCGGGTTTGAACTTTCAGAAGCCTCGAATACGCCAGTGATGCTGGAGTTGAGGATCCGCGCCTGTCACGTCTACGGATCATTTGTCGCAAAGGACAATAAGCGCCCTGCGTTCACTCTTAAAGGCGCGATGGAAAATCCGGCGCGCGATTATAGCCGCGTCGTGCTGCCGCCCTCGAACTTCGTGCACGAGATTGAAAAAATCGACCGGCGCTGGCCGGCGGCCGTCGATTTTATCAAAAAACACCGGCTGAACGAATTTCTCGGCGGCGCCGGCGGCGATGTCGGCATCATCGTTCAAGGGGGGCTCTACAACACGCTCAATCGCGCGCTGGAGCTCGCAGGGCTATCCGATGCGTTCGGCGATGCCGGCATCCCGATATACTGCCTCAATGTCACTTATCCCCTGATCGACGACGAAGTGAAGGGCTTTTGCCTCGACAAACGGGCGGTGCTGCTCGTCGAAGAAGGCCAGCCTGAATATATCGAACAGGCGATCAATCAGATCCTCAGAAACGCCGACATTCAAACCAAAATCGCCGGCAAGGAAGTGCTGCCGCGCGCCGGCGAATATACAAGCGGCGCGCTGTTGAACGGCGTGCGCAAATTTGTCGAAAAATACGCGCCGCATCTTGCCTTGCTTGCTCCCCCGCCTGCTCCCCCGCCTGCGGGGGAGGAGATTTCACGGATCGCCGCCATCGTGCCGCAGCGCCCCGCGGGGTTTTGCATCGGCTGCCCGGAGCGTCCGGTTTTTTCCGCGATGAAACTTGTTCAGAAAGAAATCGGAAAGTTTCATGTCAGCTGCGATATCGGCTGTCATCTTTTCTCGATCCTGCCGCCGTTTGATATCGGCAACACGACCATGGGTTATGGGCTCGGCTGGGCGGGAGCTTCGGCCTTTGGCGCCGATGCCAGGCAAAGGACTGTCGCCATCATGGGCGATGGCGGCTTCTGGCATAACGGCCTCACCAGCGGCGTCGGCAACGCGGTGTTCAACAAGTCCGACAATGTTCTCGTCATTATCGACAACGGCTATTCGGCGGCGACGGGCGGTCAGGATATTTTGTCGTCTCGCGCCGAAAACAAAACCAAAAGCACCAACAATCCGATCGCTGCAGCGGTAAGGGGCGTCGGCGTCAAATGGGTCGAGGAAGCGAACACCTACGACATCGGCCGCATGAAACGGGTCCTTAAAGAGGCGATGACGACGGCGACGCGCGGACCCAAAGTCATCATTGCGCAGGCCGAATGCATGCTGAACCGCCAGCGCCGCGAAAAACCTTTGCGCGACGCGGCGATCCGCGCGGGAACGCGCGTCGTTCGCGCGCGCTACGGCGTCGATCCGGACACGTGCACCGGCGATCACAGCTGCATTCGCCTCTCGGGCTGTCCGTCGTTGACCATTCGCGACAATCCAGATCCCTTGCGCGACGACCCGGTCGCCTATGTGGACAATGATTGCGTCGGCTGCGGCGTTTGCGGCGAGAACGCGCACGCGGCGATTTTGTGCCCCTCATTTTATCGCGCGGAACTTATCTACAACCCGTCCGCGCTGGACAAGCTTGCAGCGAACATGCGCTCCAGCGTCATCGGGTTTTTCCAAAAACTTGGCGAGAAGCGGCGCGAGCGCACTTCTTTCGGGGCCGCCTCATGAGCGCGCGGGCGATCAAGATCGCGATCATGGCGCTTGGCGGTCAAGGCGGCGGCGTGCTGGCCGAATGGATCGTCAGGACCGGTGAGCGCGCGGGCTTCATCGCGCAGTCGACATCCGTCCCCGGCGTTGCGCAGCGCACCGGCGCGACGATCTATTATATCGAGCTCTTCCCGAAGAGCGAAGCCGAGCGCAAGGGAAAGGCGCCGGTTCTGGCGCTGATGCCCGCGCCCGGCGATCTCGATATCGTCATCGCGGCCGAGATGATGGAAGCGGGCCGCGCGCTGACGCGTGATTTTCTCTCGAAGCAAACAACGATCATCGCTTCGACGCACCGCGTCTATGCGATCGGCGAGAAAATCGCCATGGGCGAAGGGCGTCAGGATACGGACCCCGTGCGCGCGGCCGTCGAACGCGCGGCCGGCGCCTGCGTCTGGATCGACATGGAACAAGTCTCGCAAGAGGCGGGCGCCGTCATCAGCGCCGTTATGTTCGGCGCGCTCGCCGGCTCGCGCGCATTGCCGCTCCCGCGGGAAGCGTTCGAAGAAACGATCCGCGAAGCAGGGCGTGCGGTTGAACGGAATTTGAAAGGATTTTCGCAAGGCTTCGACGCCGCTGTCGCCAATGCGCCGTCAGTTGAAAAACTTGCGACGCCCGAAAAAGCGGCGCCCGTCGCTGCGCCCGCCGTAAAGCCGCTCGCCGATCGCGTGACAGCGCTTCCTGAGGGGTTACGCGATATCGCGTTTGAGGGGCTCAAAAAAGTCGTCGACCATCAAGACGCGGCCTATGGCGATCTTTATCTTCAACGGCTCGCGAAATTTGCCGCGATCGACAGCGCAAAAGCCGGAGGGGCGGCGTTTTTCAAGCTGTCAAAGGCGGTCGCGAAATATCTGGCGCTCGCGATGGCCTATGATGACGTCGTGCGCGTTGCGGATCTTAAAACGCGGGCCAGCCGGTTTACCCGCGTCCGCGAAGACGTACGCGCGGGCGACAAACAGATCATCCGCGTCTTTGAATTCATGCATCCGCGCGTTGAAGAAGTTTGCGACATGCTGCCGCCGACGCTCGCCAGCGCGATTTTAAAGTCGAAGACTGCGCGCGGGGCGCTCAGCGCCGCGCTCGGGAAAGGGCGGCGCGTCGCCACCACCAATCTTGGCGGCTTTTTGATGCTGAACACGCTCGCCTCTTTGAAATTCCTGCGGCGCGGAAGCTCTCGTTACGCGGCCGAGCAGGCGCGCATTGACGGCTGGCTCGATTTGATTGGCGCGACGGCGGGCAAAGATTACGCGCTCGCCTGCGAGATCGCCGGGTTGCAGCGGCTTATCAAAGGTTATGGCGAAACGCATCAGCGCGGCCTTGCGAATTACCAAAGGATCCTCGCCTCGCTTGATGCGGTATCGTCGGCGCCGCGTCCTGCCGAAGCGCTCGCGCGCCTTCGCGATGCGGCGCTGAAAGACGAAGAAGGGACGGCGCTTGGCGCCGCGCTCGCCAAACTTGGCGATCCGTCAGCGGCGGCGGCGTAGGGAGCACCAATGGCGCGGCGAGCGAAATCTCAAGCGAAGATCGGGCCCGCTGAAACCGGATTCACGCTCGAAGATTATATTCTCTATAACCTCGTCCGCACGGCTGCGACCTACAATGAGGAAATGGCCAAAGCGCTAAAGCGCTTCCGGCTCGACACCATGAAGTGGCGCGTTTTGATGCTGCTCAACGATAAAAGCCCAAGCTCGGTTGGCGAGCTTGCGCGCCGGTCGGTGACGAAAATGCCGACCTTGACGCGCGTCCTTATCCGCATGGAGGAAGAAGGCCTGATCGTCCGGCAAGCGCAGCAAGACGACAAGCGCGTGGTGCAAGTGACGATGACGCCAAAGGCGGTGACGGTCCTGCGCGCGGTGCAGGCGATCGGCCAGAAAATCTTCGAACGCGCGATCGAAGGCGTCAGCGAGGCGGAAGCGGCTGCCTTTACGGCGACTTTAAAACGCGTTCGCGCCAATCTCGGGCGCTCGCCCTACGAGGCGGCGACCGAGGCGCCATCTGACTTGAAAGCGCGCGCGTCATGACGGGAAAGACGACAGTTTCAGAGGTTTTTTTCGAAACAGCGCAAAAATTCGCTGAGAGCCCCTTTCTGCACGCGCCACGCGAAACCGCGACGATCTATGAGTTGGCGAAGACCGACTACACATACGCCGAAGCGCGTGCGATCGTTGAAAAGCTCGCGGCGCAATACCGAACAATCGGCGCGGCGCCCGGTATTCGCGTCGGTTTGGGGCTCGACAACCGGCCGGAATTCTTTCTGCACTTTCTCGCGTTGAATTCGCTTGGCGCCAGCATTCTGCCGCTGAACTGCGCCATGCAGCGAGAAGAGCTTTTATATCAGATCGACCACAGCGAGTGCGCGTTGATCGTCGCGGCGCCGTCGCACCGCGCGCTGCTCGCTGAAATCGCCGACGGAGCGACGCGCCGCCCGCAGATTGTCCTCAGCGATGATATTTCTGCTGCAAAAAAATTGCCCGCGGCCGCGGCGCCGGGCGCAGGTGAGGCTTCATCGCGCGAGGCGGCGATCCTTTACACATCCGGGACGACCGGCAAGCCGAAAGGCTGCATCCTCTCAAACGACTATTTTGTTGCGATCGGCGATCTTTATGTTTCGCTCGGCGGGCATATCGAATTTACGCTTGGAAAAGAGCGGATTATTACGCCCTTGCCGGCGACGCACATGAACGCGCTCGCCTGTTCGTTCATGGCGGCGATACAAACCGGCGGATGCCTTATCCAGCTTGACCGGTTTCACCCGAAAAGCTGGTGGAAGACGGTAAGGGAGAGCCGCGCGACCATCATGCATTATCTGGGCGTGATGCCGGCGATGCTGTTGAAAGCGGCGGAGGCGCCGGACGATGATTTCAGCGGGCAAGTCAAATTCGCATTCGGCGCCGGCTGCGATCCTCGCC
>JBBTJH010000334.1:0-5683 GCA_038059555.1 Pseudomonadota bacterium
TTCTCAATAATGCGATGGAATCCGCGAGCATCGCGCACGAAGTCGCGGCGACGGGCATAGTTACATACCTCCTGTCTTTGCCGCTCCTCGGAAAAGTGATGTTCAGCGTTTACCTTGTTGCTATGCTGGGAATCCCGCTCTGGGCCGTGCTCTCGCTGAAATCGGCCGAGCGCGATCGCATGATCGTCGCCGTCATCTTGACGTTTTTCTCGGTCGTCTTCTGGACGTTGTTCGAGCAGGCAGGGTCATCGCTGACGCTCTTTGCCGACCGCAACACCGATCTCAACATCCTCGGCATGTACACCATGCCGGCGGGTCAAGTTCAGATCTTCAATCCGCTTTTCATCGTCATCTTCGCGCCGATTTTCTCGGTGATGTGGGGATGGCTCGGCAAGCGCGGGCTGGAGCCGTCGGTGCCGCTGAAATTCGCGATCGGTCTTTTTCTGGTCGGGCTCGGGTTCCTCGCGCTGGTGTTCGGTTCGCAATTCCATAACAGCGATTATCTCGTGCCGCTGTTCTGGCTTGCGTTCGCTTACTTCCTGCATTCGCTCGGCGAGCTTTGCCTGTCGCCGGTCGGGCTTTCGATGATCACCAAGCTCTCGATCCCGAAACTTGTCGGCATGATGATGGGCGTGTGGTTCCTGTCGTCGGCGATGGCGCAGTATGTCGGCGGCATCGTGGCTCAGCTTGCCTCGACCGAAACCGTCGGCGGCGAGGTTTTGAACGCGCAAGTCTCGCTCGTCACCTATCTCGGCGTCTTCAAGCAGATCGGCTTTGCGGGGCTCATCGCCGGCGGCGTGTTGCTCGTCCTCTGGCCGATCCTCAAGAAGGGCATGCACGGCGTCAAATAACGTTGCGCCGAACTCGAATTGAAAAGCCCGGCGGGTTCACTCGCCGGGCTTTTTCATTTTTTGGGGGGCGAGCGCGCCGGGCGCGAAAGTGGAAACCGGTTTCACGCGCAAAGGCGCGCCAAATCAAGTTGAGAGCTCGAATTCGCCGTTTGACGCATCGAAGGCGACGCCGAAAACCTGACGCAGGACCGTTTCGCTGATCGCCTCAGACGGCGCGCCATCGGCGACGATCGCGCCCTCGTTAACGACGATCAGCCGTGTGCAATAGCGACGCGCCAGATCGAGATCGTGGAGGGCGGCGATGACCAGTCCGCCAGCGTCCGCCTTGCCTCGCAACAGCGCAATGATCGACAAGGCATGACGAAGGTCGAGCGCGGCCGTCGGCTCGTCGGCGACCAGCATTTTCGTTTCCGACGCGAGCGCGCGGGCGAGATGGACGCGCGCCAGCTCCCCGCCCGAGAGGGTCGATGCGACGCGGGATCGAAACGATAGGCAATCTGTGGCGGCGAGGGCCGCCTCGACGGCCGCCCTGTCGGCCGGGCCGAGGCGGTGCGGCGCGCCATAGGCAAAGCGCCCGAGGCTGACGACCGCTTCTGCTGTCACCGCCCAGTGAACGTCTCGCGTCTGGGGCAGATAGGCGAGGGCGCGCGCGCGCTCGAGCGGCGCCATCGCTGCGACAGGCTTCGCGTTAAGGAGGACCAATCCCGCGGCCGGCTTTTCGAGGCCCGCAAGCGCCCGCAGCAGCGTCGTCTTCCCGGCGCCGTTCGGCCCGACGATCCCGATAAACTCGCCGGCCCCGGCGACGAAATTGACAGCGCGAAGCAGGAGGCTGCCGTCGCGCGCCGCCGACAGATTCTCGATCTGAAGATATGTCATCGCGCGATCCTTTCAGTGCGCGCGGCGATCCAGATGAAACCGGGCGCGCCGATCAGCGCTGCCGCGACGCCGAGTTTCAATTCCTGATCGAACGGCAACAGGCGGATGACGAGATCGGCGAGCGACAAGATGGCGCCGCCGATCAGCGCTGAGGGAAGAATGGCGCGGCCCGGATCGTGACCGACGAATGGGCGCGCGAGATGCGGCGCGACAATTCCGACAAAACCGATGGCGCCGGCGAGCGCGACGGAGGCGCCCGTCATCAGCGCGGCGCCGCTGATCGCCAGCGCGCGCGTGCGCTGGAGATCGACGCCGAGCGATGCGGCTGTTTCCTCGCCGAGCGATAACGCGGTCAATCCGGGCGCGGCGATCAACGCTGCGATCAGTCCGGCCGCCATGAAGGGCGCAGCAAGCGCCAGATCGTCAAAGCTGCGATTGGCGACAGCGCCAAACAGCCAGTTGACGAGATCGGAGAGGATGAAAGGATTTGGCGCCATATTCATGACGAGCGCGATCAGCGCGCCCGAGAACGACGACATTCCGACGCCGACGAGAATAAGGCGCGAGGGCGAAAGCCTGCCCGCGCCGGACACATACAAAAACGCCGTCGCCAACGCCGCGAACAAAATCGCGGCGATCGGCGTCACCCAATAAGCGCTGGAGGAGAGATTGAAATAGATCGCGATAACGGCGCCGAGCGCCGCCATCGCTGAAACGCCGAGGACGCCGGGATCGGCGAGGGGATTGCGTAAAAGCCCCTGCATTGCGGCCCCCGATGCGCCGAGCGCGGCGCCGGCCGCCCATGCTGCGAGCGCTCTCGGCAAGCGGATGTCGCGGACGATGACGCCGGCGGAAGTGTCGGCGAATAGCGCTTTAAGCGCGTCGCTGACGGAGAGCCCTGCGGGCCCGATGAGGCACGCGGCAATGACGATCCCGGCGCTTCCCGCCATGAGCGCCCACGTGAAAAGTTTGCGACGAGCCTCAGTCATCGAGCTTCTCAACGGCGTTGCGGATCGCTTCAGCAGCGTCGAGCGAAAACCATCCGGGACAACTAAGTACGTCTGCGGCAAGATCGACGCGCGGCGTCGCTTTCAGCGTGCGGGCAAGCGCAGGGTGGCGCGTCATCGACCAGTGATTGACGCGTTCGCTGTCGGCGGAAAAAAAACCGGTCACCATGAATTCCGGCGGATCTTTGATCAGCGTTTCGGCGGAAAGCGGCGGCCAATAGGAAAGGCCTTGCTCTGATGCGACGTTGCCGATCCCGGCCGCTGCGAATATCGCGTCGATGATCGTTCCCTTTCCCGCCGTGACGCCGCCCGGCGTGACGTAAAGCGCCGAGATCGATACCGGGCCGCGCGCTTTCAGCGCTTTGAGTCTCTTGTCGACTGACGCGGCCAGCGCCGCGCCGCGATCATGCCGCCCCATGGCCTCTGCGGCGAGCATGATGTTGGTTTTGACGGCGTCGAAATCATCCGCGTAATTGAGCGAGACGACTTTGACGCCGAGGCGTTCAAGACGCGCCGCGTCCCCGCCCCAGAAGCGCAGGACGACATCGGCGCCGCGAGCGACAACTTGCTCGGCCTCGGCGCGCGCCTGCGGCAATCCGGCCGCCTGCGCGCGCAGATAAGAGAAGTCCTTCTCCGCGTCGACCGACAACGCGGCGATCTGATCGCGGTCGCCAAGAGCGAGGGTGAGCTGGTCGGCGCAATAATCGGCCGAAAAGATCCGGACCCCGGCGGCAATCGCGATCAGGGCGAGGGCGCTCACAGCCGCACCCTCACGCCCGCAAAAGCGGAAGCGCCGGGTTCGCCGAAACCGGAGACGTCCTGATAATCGCTGTCGGTCGCGTTTTCGACCCGGCCGTAAAGCTCGAGCGCCTCCGATATCGCATAGGCGGCGCGGATATCGAGCGTGACGAAGGAGCGGTTGGGCGCCGGAAAGTCGGATTCGCGTCCGTTGAACGCGACAGTCGATGACACGGAGAAGGCGGGCGTTGGCCGCACCACAAACGTCGCCGACCCGCTGTGCTTCGGCGTTCGCAAAATCGCCAAGCCGGTCAGTTGATCCTTCGCGTCGATGAACGAATAGGCGAGGCTCGCCTCAAAAATATCGCTTAAGGACCACTCGGCTTCGACCTCGACGCCGCGGCTTTTGACGCGGTCGATGTTGAAATAGCCGGAGCCTGCAAAATCGAAGTCGATCTGGTCCTTGACCCGCTGGCGGAAATAGGTCGCGCGCAAGAGTATCTTTCCAATTTCTGCTTCGACGCCGGCATCGAAGCCGCTGGCGCGTTCGGGCCGCAGGTCAGGGTTGGGCGTGACGCCGAACTGGTCGAAATTCAGCTCAAAGAGCGTCGGCGCGCGAAAACCCTCGCCCCAGCTCGCGCGAAGGCGCGTCGCGCTGTCCGCCTTTTCTGAAATCGCGAGAACGCCGGCGACGCGCGCTGTCGTCGCGCCTTTGAAATTGGAGAACTCGTCACGGCGCGCGCCGGCGGAGAGAACCAGCGATTTTACCGGTCTGAATTCCGCGAGGGCGAATACGGCGCCGCTGACTGCGTGGTCGTCTACGCCGGAAACTTTCGCAGCGGTGCGCTCCGCCTTGGCGCCGGCTTCAAGGCTTAACGACGGCGTGAGCGTCATCGCGCCCCAGTAATTGGCGGTGAGACGGTCGCCGGTCGCGGCGAAAGTCTCGGCGCCAAGATCCGTATCGCGCCGATCAACGCTCGCCGCCGCCAGCGTCAGCGCGCCTTGATAGCGCTCGCCGGACCGGTGATCGAGCCGCGCCGAGACGGCGTAGTCGGTCGTGTCTTCGACTTCCGGAGTATCGGCGAAAACGAATGCCGGGGGCGGGAACCCGTCAATTCCGGCGCGCGAATCGCTGACACGGGCGTTGAGGCCGATATCGGCGTTCGAGCTGAGCGCAGCGCCCCCAGTAAATGAAGCGGCGAGTGAGCGGTAAGCATCGCTCTCTATGCCGTTTGCTGCGCGAGATATGCCGTTGCTGGTGACCCCGGAGAATGTCGCGCGCGCATAAGCGTCGCCCCACGCGCCGGAAAGTGTCGCGCCCCCGCGCGCCGTCCCGCGCGATCCGCCTTCGAGAATGAAGGACGCGGGCGCGGCGCTGTTCTTGGTGCGTATTGAAACGACGCCGTCGATCGCGTCGGCGCCCCAGACGAGGCTTTGCGGACCGCGCAAAACCTCGATCTGTTCGATATCGGCGACATCGAGATTGGCGAAATTAAACCCGCCCTGCGGCGCCGAGGGATCGTTGACGATGACGCCGTCGATGACGACCAAAGTCTGTCCGCTCGAGCCTCCGCGAATGCGCGCGCTCGCAAATCCGCCGAACGCGCCGTTGCGGGCGAGGGCGACGCCGGGCGAGGCTTTCAGCGCGTCGGCGACAAACGCGTATTGACGCTCATCGATTTCTTCAGCGGTGATAACCGTCACCGCAGATCCGACATCGAGCGCGTCGCGCGTACGATAGCCGTAGGAATAGATCAGGTCGGGCTGGCGCTCGCTAATTTGAACAACGCCGCCGTCCGGAACCGGATCTGGTTGCGGCTCCGCCGCAGCGGCGGCGCAGGCTGAAAAAAAGTACGTATAAAGAACAAAAACAGACGTGTAGACGGCCGGACGCGACATGGCGACTCCCTTCAGGTTTCAAGGATGTCGCCGCGACGGGTTCCCGCATTCCTCGGCTGAACCCGGCCGCGAAAAGGACGACGCCGACGGCAGGTCTCCTGGCTTTGCGGGTCATCGCGATTCTCCAGTCTTCCCGGGCTGAAAACCGGCCCAGTGACTTGATCGGAGCGATCGCTCGCCGCTTACAGTTGCGGGCACAACCGCGGATTTTCACCGCGTTCCCTATTCTCCCTCCATGCCGGAGGGCACCGTCGCGGGGGAACCTACAGACCCTTGCTCCATTCGGCAACGGATGCGACAATTCGGCAGCCC
>JBBTJH010000335.1:0-6835 GCA_038059555.1 Pseudomonadota bacterium
GCGCAACAGCTCGAAAGCCTCGGAAACTTGCGCAGGGCCCGACATGGCGATCACCAGGGCCGACGCCGATCATCTTCTCATCGCGGACGTGAAGGAGGCCGAGCGCGCGGTGAGGGAACTCGTCGCCGTGCCGGTCAACGAAAACGAATTTTCGGCCCTCGTCTCGCTCGCCTACAATATGGGCTCGGGCGGATTTGCAAAAACGCATGTCCTCGCGCGCCTCAACGCCGGCGACCGCAAGGGCGCAGCCGACGCCTTTCGCCACATCATCGCCGCTGACATCAAAGGCGAGCGCGTCGTGCTGGAATCGCTAAAGCGCCGCCGCGCGGCAGAACGCGCGCTGTTTTTAACGCAGCCGCTAAGGGCGTAAGGGGTTGCAGGTTGCGGGTTGCAGGTTGCGGTAAATAATCTAGGGTCCGGCTAACCCAACCCGCAGCCCTTCATGAAAACTCTCACTCTCTCCTGCTTTTTCTTGCTCGCCGCTTGCGCGGGTCCCTCTGTCACGGTCGTGACATTCGACGCGCTGCCAGCGCCGATCACGAATAACGCGGTCGCGTTCGGGCATGATGCGAAAGGAAAGGGGACGATCTATTCCTTCTTCGGTCTTGGCGCCGGCAAGACCTGGAAAGATCTGACGACGAACGCATATGCCTGCGTCGAGGCGACGCTGGACTGCCGTGCGATTACCAGCGTTCCGGTGGACAAGGGCCGGCTCGCTTCCGTCGCAGCGAGCTCTGGCGGAAAAATCTATCTCTTCGGCGGCTATACGGTCGCCGAGGATGGCGCGGAAAAATCGACGCCTGAAACATTCCGTTTCGATCCTTCTACGGAGCAATATCAGCGCGTCGCCGATATCCCGACGCCGGTCGACGATTCAACTGCGATCGTCCTCTTCGATCGCTATGTCTATCTGGTTTCCGGCTGGCGCGACGACGGCAATGTCGCGCTGACGCAGGTCTATGACACGGAAGAAGATCGCTGGTTTCGCGCGACGGATTTTCCGGGCGCGCCGGTCTTCGGACAAGCGGGCGGCGGCGACGGCGCGAGCCTTCTCGTCATCGGCGGCGTCAAGGGCGTCACCGGCGAGGACGGCAAGCGCAAATTCGTCGCCAGCGATGAAGCCTGGATCGGCAAAGTAGCGCCCGGCGCCCCTGAAACTATCGACTGGTCGCGAGCGCCTGCGCCGCCCGCTGGGCCTTATTACCGCATGGCCGCGAGCAATGGCCGCGATCTCATCTATTTCGCCGGCGGCGGCGACAACCCTTATAATTATAACGGCGTCGGCTATGACGGCGTTGCGGCAAAGCCGTCGGACAAACTGATTGCCTTCGACCCGCGCAACGGCGCGTGGCGCGTCATCGGCGATATTCCAGCAACGATGGATCATCGCGGCCTTGCGGCGGGCGATAACGGCCTTTACGTCGTCGGCGGATTGGGGCCGGATCTCAGCGTCCTCAAATCGGTGACGCGCCTCAAGGCGGAGTAAAACGTGGAACGCATCTCATCATCCAGATCTTTCGGCGGCGAGCAGGCTGTCTGGAAACATTCAAGTCGCGCGCTCTCCTGCGATATGCGCTTTGCCGTTTTCACGCCGCCCGCCGAACGTCACGGGAAGGGGCCGCATCCGACGCTGTTCTGGCTTTCAGGTCTCACCTGCAGCGAAGACAATTTCACTGTGAAAGCGGGCGCGCAGCGCGTTGCGGCCGAGCTTGGGCTGATGATCGTCGCGCCGGACACTTCCCCGCGCGGCGACGATGTTCCCGACATGGACCCGAAGAGCTATGATTTCGGCAAGGGCGCGGGCTTTTATCTCGATGCGACGCGCGATCCTTGGGCGAAACATTACCGCATGTATTCCTATGTGGTCGATGAGCTTCCTGCGCTGATCGCTAAAGATTTCGTGGGCGACGCGGCGAGGACGGGGATATCCGGGCACTCGATGGGCGGTCATGGCGCGTTGACGATCCATCTCAAAAATCCGGCGAAGTTCAAATCATGTTCGGCGTTCTCTCCAATCGTCGCGCCCTCTGAAGTTCCGTGGGGGAAGAAGGCGTTTTCAAATTATCTGGGGCCCGATGAAAAGGACTGGTCGGCCTATGACGCGACGCGCCTTCTCGCTGATCAAGGCCCCAGCAAGGCGCATATCCTCATCGATCAGGGAACGGCAGATCAGTTTCTCGCCGAACAATTGCGTCCCGAAATCTTTGCGCAGGCCGCGAAGAAATCCGGTCAGAAACTGACGATCAACATGCGCGAGGGATACGATCATTCCTATTTTTTCATCGCGAGTTTCATTGAACACCATCTGCGCTGGCACAAAGCTGCGCTGGGGTAGGGTGCTTACGCCAAGGCTCGCGCGGTAATTCTGGAACAGGCACATGACGCATAAAACGGCCGCCATTCTCGCCATTGGCGATGAACTTCTTTCCGGGCGCACGCGCGACGCCAATATCGGCTTTCTCGCCGGCTGGCTGACCGAGCGTGCGATTGCGCTGAAAGAAGCGCGCATCGTCGCCGATGACGAGCCGGCGATCATCGAGGCGCTGAACGCGCTGCGCGCCCGTTACGATTACGTCTTCACCTCCGGCGGCATCGGGCCGACGCATGACGACATCACCTATGACGCGGTCGCCAAAGCGTTCGGGCGCAAAGTCGCCGAACACCCGCAGGCGATCTCGCTGATCCGCGCGTGGTATGAAGCAAAGGGCGAGGAAGTAACTCCCGCGCGAAGGCGCATGGCGTTGATGCCGGAGGGCGCCGAGCTGATCTTCAATCCGGTGACGGGGGCCCCCGGCGTCAAGATCGGGAATGTCTTCGTGATGGCCGGCGTTCCGAGCATCTTCAAAGGGATGCTGACGGCGATTGAAACCGCGCTGGAACGCGGCGTTCAAATCCATTCGCGCGCAGTGACGGCGCTGGGCCTCCCGGAATCGCGTCTCGCCGAGCAGCTTTTGGCGATTCAGACGGCGCTCCATGGCGTGGCGCTCGGCTCTTATCCGATTGACGGAGATGAAAAAGGCGTAACGATCGTCGCGCGGTCGGAAAACCCCGCCGTTGCGGAAGCGGCGATCGCCAGCGTTTCAGCCGCGATGCGCGCGCTCGGCGCCGAGCCGCTCCCCGGCGAGCGCCCCGGGCGGTGACGCGAGGGGCAAAATCGGCTTAAGATGGCGGTATGGCCTGTGTGAGGAGATATGAGAATGAACAAGGCGGCGATCATTGTACTGACGACTTTAGCGGCGCTCTCGGCGCCGGCGGCCCATGCGGCGGGAAGCGGCGGAGCGAGCGGACTTCCCTCGTCGAGCCGGCCGGCGGTCGATCCCGCGGCCGCCTATCAGGAGGGCGTCGAAGCCTTAAAGGCGAAGGATTACAAACAGGCCGAAAAGAAATTCGGCGACGTGCTCTCGGTCGCGCCGGCCAATCCGGAAGCCAATTACTTTATGGCGCTCGCAAAGATCGGGAACGGCAAACAAAAGAACGCGGTCCGCTATCTTGAAAAGGCGATCAAAGAGCGGGCGAATTTTGTCGAGGCGCGCGAAAAGCTGGCGCTTGTTTCAATTGAGCTTGGCGACGCTGACGCCGCGCGGGCGCAACTGACGGCGATTGAAGGATTGAAGGCCGAGTGCGCGGCCGCCGGCGACTGCGAAGGCGCGTACAACGCCCGCGTCGATACCGCGATCTCCCGCATCAATGAAGCGCTAGCGCCAAAGGCGGAAGCCGCCCCGACCGCGCCGGAACCCGCGAAAAGCGGAGACGAGGCGCCGGAGGGCGAAGGCGCAGATGACCAGCAGGCCTCGCTGTTCTTTGCCCCGCGCGAGGAAGGCGCCGCGCAATATATGGCGGCCGTGCGGCTCATCAACGAAGCGAAATATTCTGACGCCATCGCCGATCTGTATAAAGCGCAGGCGATTGTCGGTCCGCATCCCGATATCTTGAACTATCTTGGCTATTCGCACCGCAAGCTCGGCATGATGGAGAAGGCGCAGGACTATTATGCGCAAGCGCTAAAGATCGACCCCGATCACAAAGGCGCCAATGAATATCTCGGCGAGCTTTATCTCGAAATCGGCGACATCGCCAAAGCGAAAAAGCAACTCGCACGGCTCGATGCGCTATGCGGCTTCGGCTGCGCCGAGCGCGAAGATCTCGCACGCCTCATCGACCGGCGCGAGGGCGCGCTTGCGGCGAAGTAGCAGATGAGAGAACGGCGGCCCGGGCGCATTCTTGATCCTTCGAGACGCCCCGGCTTGCGCCGGGGCTCCTCAGGATGAGGAATTCTTTTCTTTTCGTTATCAATTTCCTCATCCTGAGGAGCGTCTCGAAGAGGCGCGTCTCGAAGGATGAGTTGCGAAAGGGTCTCCCGTTTTTCAGAATGGCCGCGCTGGCGGCGATAACGGGTCTCGGGCCGGCTTCCGCTCAAACTGAAGCGCGCTGGCTGGCGCCCGGCGCCGACCGCGTCGCGGCGCTGACATATTCTCCGGGAGAATGCGTCTCTGAGGCCAAGCATCCCGGTACGGATTATTTAGCCGAGGTCGGCCGCGCCGCGTTTTCTAGTCCGTTTCTGCTTGGCGGACCTGCGGCGCGCGGCGGGCTTTCCTGCGCTTCCTGTCATGTCGATGGGCGCTCCAATCCGGATTTTTTTCTGAAAGGCCTCTCCGGCGCGCCGGGAACCGCCGACGTCACCTCGTCGATTTTCTCAAGAGTGCGCGACGACGGCGTCTTCAATCCCGTGGAGATCCCGTCGCTCGCCGGCGTCGGCAAGAAAACTTCCTTTGGCGCGACAGCGCCAATGCCGAGCCTTCACGCCTTTATCGGTTCGGCGATCGCCGACGAATTTCAGGGGGCCGACCCCCCGGCGGCGGTGCTGGAGGGGCTCGCCGCCTATATCGAAACGATGGACGCGGCTTTTTGTCCTTCGGCGCCGGTTGCGATGACGCCGCGCCGGGCGATGGGCGATGTGGTGCGAACCCTTGCGGCCGCGCGTGAGGCCTTGATCCGAAACGACGCCGCGACCGCCGACTTTTTGCTGCTCAGCGCGCAGTCGGCGCTGGGGCGCATCCATGCGCGATATCCGGGCCCGGCGACCGGCTTCTTGCGCGAGCAGCTGCAAAATCTCTCTCTTGATCTCGGGTCGATGCGAAATCTGCTGAGAGATCACGAAACAGTTGAAAGCGCGCTTGACGAAAGTTCAAAGCGTGCGATGAGGCTTGGGAAGCGCCTTCAACAGGCGCGCCGTCTCTCGCTTTATGACCCCGAACGGCTTCGCGCCGATGAGGGTGAGGAATAATCCGCCGCCATGCTTAGCGTTTTTGACATTTTCAAAATCGGGATCGGCCCGTCGAGTTCGCACACGGTGGGGCCGATGCGCATCGGCATCCGCTTTCTGGCCGAAGCGCAGGAAGCGGGCGCACTTCCCCGCGCGGCGCGGGTGAAAGTCGATCTTCACGGATCGCTCGCGCTGACCGGCATCGGTCACGGCACCGACAAAGCGTCAATGCTCGGGCTCCTTGGTTTTGCGCCCGATGAAACCGATCCCGATGACGCGGCCGAGGCGATCGAGCGCGTCAGATCGACAAAGCGGCTGAAACTGCGCGGCGGCCCCGAGATTGGCTTTGACCCCGCGCGCGATCTCGATTTGCGCGGCGATATTATCCCGACGGTGCATCCCAATGAAATGCGCCTTACGATTTACGATGCGGCCGGCGCCGCGATTTTCGAGCAGGTCTATTATTCGGTCGGCGGCGGCTTCATCGCCAGCGCAAAGCAGCTGACGGCGCCGGCGCCCGGCGACATGATCAAGGACCCGCACAAGAGCCCTTACACTTTCGGATCGGCGAGCGAGCTTCTTGCGATCTGCAGCCGCGAAAATCTTGCGATCGATGAAGTCATTTTGCGCAATGAAGACGCGATCCGCCCGCGCGGCGACACGCTCGCCGGTCTTGATGAGTTATGGGAGGCGATGCGTTGTTGCGTCGCGCGCGGTCTTACCACGAAGGGCGTGTTGCCGGGCGGTCTTGAGGTGAAGCGCCGCGCGCCGGCGTTGTATAAAAAGCTCATCGACGCGCCGCTCGCCAATGAACGCGAACAGTTGTTCGACTGGCTCAATGTTTATGCGATGGCGGTGAACGAGGAAAACGCGGCCGGGGGGCGCGTTGTCACGGCGCCGACCAACGGCGCTGCCGGCATCGTTCCGGCTGTGCTGAAACATTATTGCGAGGACGGCGGCACGCCGCATACAGACCATATCCGCCGCTTCCTCGTCACCGCCGCCGGGATCGGCATGCTTTATAAACAGCGCGCCTCGATTTCCGGCGCGGAAATGGGCTGCCAGGGCGAGGTCGGCGTCGCTTGCTCGATGGCGGCCGGCGGCCTCGCGGCCGTTTGGGGCGGCACGCCGGAACAAGTCGAGCACGCGGCCGAAATCGGCATGGAGCACAATCTCGGCCTCACCTGCGATCCGGTCGGCGGCCTCGTCCAAATCCCCTGCATCGAGCGCAACGCGATCGGCGCGGTCAAGGCGGTGAACGCGGCGCGCCTCGCGCTCCGCGCTTCTGAAAGCCACAAAGTCTCGCTCGATCAGGTGATCGAAACCATGCGCCAGACCGGCCTTGATATGTCGCGCAAATATAAAGAAACCAGCGAAGGCGGCCTCGCCGTCAATGTGGTGGAGTGTTAGGCAAAATCGATGTTCGACGCGTTTCGAAAAATTTTCAACGCTCCCAAAGCCGATGACGGCGCGCGGGAGATGGCGATTGCGATCGCAGGCCTTCTCGTCGAGGCGGCGGTCGCCGACGATCATTATGCGGAGGCGGAAAAAGCCCTGATCGAGCGATTGCTG
>JBBTJH010000336.1:0-3145 GCA_038059555.1 Pseudomonadota bacterium
CGGGCGGCGCCGGCATCGTCGCCAAGATCGTGAAATAACAGGAAAATAGGCGCGGAGCCGCACGGCTCCGCGTGTTGTCGGAAAAAGAAGACCGGTCGAGAACGAAACGCAAGAAGGCCCAGAACTCATGCAACAGAATATCCGCATCAGGCTCAAAGCCTTTGATCACCGCGTTCTCGACGCGTCGACGAAGGAGATCGTCAACACGGCCAAGCGCACGGGCGCGCAGGTTCGCGGGCCGATCCCGCTGCCGACACGCATTGAACGCTTCACCGTCAACCGGTCCCCGCACATTGACAAGAAAAGCCGTGAACAGTTCGAAATGCGCACCCACAAGCGCGTTCTCGACATCGTGGACCCGACGCCGCAAACGGTCGATGCGCTGATGAAGCTCGACCTCTCAGCCGGTGTCGACGTTGAAATCCGGCTCGGCGCCTGAAGGAACTGGAATCATGCGTACAGGATTGATCGCGCGAAAGATCGGCATGACCCGCGTTTATGGCGGCGAAGGCGAGCACATCCCGGTGACGGTGATGTCGCTCGACGGCTGTCAGGTTGTCGGTCAGCGGACCATAGAGAAAAACGGCTACACGGCTGTGCAGCTAGGTGCCGGCGCTGTGAAGGCAAAAAGCCTCGCCAAAGCCGATCGCGGCCAGTTTGCGAAGGCCAATGTCGAACCCAAGCGCAAGCTCACCGAGTTTCGCGTGTCGGACGACAATCTGGTGGAAGTCGGCGCTGAAATCTCGGCGGCGCATTTCCTCGTCGGTCAAATGGTCGATGTCACCGGACGGACGGTCGGTAAGGGTTTCGCCGGCGCGATGAAGCGTCACAATTTCGGCGGCCTTCGCGCCACCCACGGCGTCTCGGTCTCGCACCGCTCGCATGGCTCGACCGGCCAGCGTCAAGATCCCGGCAAGGTGTTCAAAGGCAAGCGCATGGCCGGCCACATGGGCGACGTTCAATGCACGACCCAGAATATTGAAGTCGTCCGCATTGACGAGGCCCGCGGCCTTATTTTGCTGAAGGGCGCCGTTCCGGGACCGAAGGGCGGCTGGGTTGAAATCCGCGACGCGGTTCGCACGGCGGCTCCGAAAGATCTGCCCAAGCCCGCCGCCATCAAGGCGAAAGCTGGAGCCGAATAATGAAACTCGACGTCGTCAGTTTTACCAACGGAAAAGCCGGATCGATCGATCTTGCTGACGAGGTGTTTGGCCTCAAGCCGCGCGGGGACATTCTCCACCGCATGGTGACCTATCAGCTCGCCAAGCGTCAGGCTGGCACGCACAAATCCAAGCCGCGCAACGAAGTCCGGATGACCGGAAAGAAGATGTATAAGCAAAAGGGCACTGGCGGCGCCCGTCACGGCAACAAAGCGGCCCCGCAGTTCCGCGGCGGCGGCACGGCGCACGGTCCCCGTGTGCGCAGCCACGCTTTCGGCCTGCCGAAAAAAGTACGCCGGCTGGCGATGAAGCATGCGCTCTCCGCCAAGCATGCGGCGAACGAGCTGATTATCGTCGACGAACTCGCGCTCGACGCCGCGAAGACGAGGACGCTCGTTGAGCGCTTCGCCGCGCTCGGCTTCGCCAATGCGCTTTTTGTCGATGCTGAAGTGAACGAAAGTTTCGGGCAAGCCGCGCGTAATATTCCAAATGTCGACGTGCTGCCGGCGATCGGCGCTAACGTCTATGACATTTTGCGCCGTGAGAAGCTCATCTTGACCAAGGCGGCGGTCGCCAGCCTTGAAGCGAGGCTGAAATGAACAAGCCGGCTAAAAAGACAACAAAGGGCGGCGGCGCCGAGCGTCATTACGACACGCTGATTTCGCCGGTGATCACTGAGAAGTCGACGGTTGCGTCTGAGAACAATCAGGTCGTTTTCCGCGTACCGCTCGAAGCGACGAAGCCGGACATCGCAGAAGCGGTCGAGGCGCTGTTCAAGGTCAAAGTGAAGGCCGTGAACACCTTGCGCACCAAAGGCAAGACCAAGAATTTCAAAGGCCGCCCCTATACGCGGTCGACGGTTAAAAAGGCGATCGTGACGCTCCAAGAAGGGCATGCGATCGACGTGACGGGCCGGATTTAGGGCTCGGGTAGAGGACAGGTTGAACGGCAATGGCGCTTAGAAAATTCAATCCGACGACGCCGTCGCAACGCCAGCTGGTGTTGATCGACAGAAGCGAACTTTGGAAGGGCCGTCCCGAAAAGACGCTCACCGAAGGCCTCAACTCGGCCGGCGGCCGCAACAACCATGGCCGCATCACCATGCGCCGCCGCGGCGGCGGAGCCAAGAAACTCTACCGCGTTATCGATTTCAAGCGCCGCAAATTCGACATCGAGGCCAAGGTCGAGCGCCTTGAATACGACCCGAACCGCACGGCGTTCATCGCCCTCGTTAAATATCTCGATGGCGAACTTGCCTACATCATCGCGCCGCAGCGCCTGAAAGTCGGCGACAAGATCATCGCGGGCGAGAAAGTCGACGTGAAACCGGGCAATGCGATGCCGCTCCGCTCGATCCCGGTAGGAACGATCATCCACAACGTTGAATTGAAGCCTGGCAAAGGCGGACAAGTTGCTCGCTCAGCCGGCAACTACGCCCAGCTCGTCGGCCGCGACGGCGCCATGGCTCAGCTTCGCCTTCAGTCCGGCGAGGTTCGTCTGGCGCCGGCAGAGTGCCTGGCGACGATCGGGGCCGTCTCGAACGCCGACCACATGAATGAAACCGTCGGCAAAGCGGGTCGTCAGCGGCACAAGGGCAATCGTCCTTCGGTTCGCGGCGTCGCGATGAACCCGATCGACCACCCGCATGGCGGCGGCGAAGGCCGCACCTCCGGCGGTCGTCACCCGGTTACCCCATGGGGCAAACCGACCAAGGGCCGCAAGACGCGGAAGAACAAGAGAACGCAGAAGATGATTTTGCGGTCGCGCCATGCGCGGAAAAAAGTGAACTAAGGGGCCAGGAGCAAACTCATGCCACGTTCAGTCTGGAAAGGCCCGTTTGTCGACCGCTACGTCTTGAAAAAGGCGGACGAAGCGCAGAGCGGCGGACACAAGGGCGGCATCAAGACCTGGTCGCGCCGTTCGACCATCCTGCCGCAATTCGTCGGCCTGACGCTCAACGTCTACAACGGCAAGAAATTCGTGCC
>JBBTJH010000337.1:0-8133 GCA_038059555.1 Pseudomonadota bacterium
CTACCGCAGGAAGAGCGCGGAAATTTCAGGGGAAGCGCCGGTCCATTCGGCGCCCTTTTCAGATCCGCTCTTTATAGATCGGCTGGATATCGACCGGGATATCGGTCATCGACGCGATCACCTTGTTGGCCGGCGCGTCGAGGACCGCGTATTTATTGAGAAACGCGGCCGCCCTGTCGTAGTCGCCGTCGCCCTGCACAAAAACGATTTCGGCCGTCAACGCCGAGATCGCCGCTTCGAGTTTCGGGAAGTCGAGCCGGTATTTGCCGGTCGCCTCGTCAACCGTGAAGGCGCCTTGTTCCTTCAGGAAGGAATATTGAAACGCCGCGCCGCGCCCGTGCGCTTCATTGACGCCAAAGCGCATCGCGCGAAAAATGCCGACAAAATAGGTGGCGAGGAAGTTTTCCTTTTCCGCGGCCGGCATTTCGCCCTTCTCCATCATGTAGAGAATGTTATAGGCGCCCATGACGTCGGCTTTGCCTTCCTCGGTCGCGGAATAAAGATCCTTCAGTTCGGCGGCGACTGTGGTCTCGGCGCCGGCTTTCGTGATCGTTCCCGGCCCGAGGCTGTGCGAGAGCTCGTGGAACAAGGTCTCGGCGCCCATGTATTTTTGCATCAGCATCGACGCTTGCTCGGGGACCAGCACATGTTCGGCCATCGGCGCGAGGATGCGGTCGAATTTAGCCGCCATCACATTATTGAGAAGGACTTTCTTTGCGCCTTTAGCCTCGCGCACGCGCTCGTCATTGGGAAGGTTGAAGGCGATTGTCTGGACGCCCGGCACATTGTCGCCGCCGCCGTGAAGCTGGGCGACGACGGCGATCGGCGATTCAAACCCGCGCCGGAAATTCTTGTATTCGGGCGGCACGGGGAGATTTCCCTCCATGTCGCGAAGGTATTTTTTGTATTTGTCGAGCGCGGCGCTTTCTGCCGGGTTTTTCACGGTGACGAAGGCTTCAAAAGCGGTCTTGTAGCCGAAAAGACCGTCCGTATAGGTCTCATAAGGCCCGATCGCGATTTCGATCGGCCCGTCGAGATCCATCCACGCCATCTCGCTTTCGTAATAATCGTCAGAAAGGAACGCGTCGGCGCGCAAGCTGAGGAATTTCTTCAGCGAGGCGTTGGTCGTAATAGCCGCCGCCTGACGCAGCAATTCGGCTGCGGGCTCCAGCCATTCCTTGTATTGGACGGAATAGGGAACAGCTTTCAGCGCGCCCGCCTCGTCGCGGCGAAGGACGGTGTAGCCGCTCGTGAACGCCGCCTTGTCGCCGGGGTTCGCCGCGAGATGCGCGTCGAACTCTTCTTTCGTCATATCTGCCGGATAGAACGCGGCGCCGGCAGGCTTTGCCGCCGAGCCGTAAAACGGCTTGTCATGATCGAGCGTGTCCCACGGACCAAAATGCAGATCGAACAGATTGAGAAGTATTTCCTTGTCGGGATTGTCTCCCGCTTCGATCCCGGCGCGCAGCGCTGGATTTTCCTCGCTGATCTGACGGAAATAGATTTTGCTCATCTGTTCAGCCGCCTGATTGAGGAGATTGACGACGCGCGCTTCTTCAACCGTCAGGAAGGACGTGTCCGGCGCCATATCGACGATCGCGATTTGCGCGCGCATGGCGTCGAGATGCTCGCGCGGCGCGGATACGACCTCGCTTGCGACGGCGGCCGGCTGTTCGGCCGGGGGCGCGGCGGGCGCGTCTTTTTTGGCGCAGGCGCTGATCAGGACCAGTGCGGAAACGGAGAGGGCGAGGACTTTGCGCATGGGGAGGCTCCTGACGGTTGTCGCAGCCGCGCGGCGGCCCGGGCGGCGATTCTGTCGAGGACCATAGGCCATGCGCGCGGCGCGATGAAGCCCGGACCGTTGATTGCCGGACGGGGCCCGAAATTCGCCCGATTCTCGCCCCCAATTGGCGCTTGTCGGCGCGGCAAGGTGCGCTTTAAGAGGGATGAAGCCGGGACTGAAGTTGAGGGGGCCGCTGCGTGAAAAAGTGCGTGAAGAAGACTGTTCGCCTGACCCATATGGTCGCTATCGCGCTTTTGGGCGCAGCCGCGCCCGCGAGCGCGGACGAGCCGTCCTTTCATGACTGGCTGAAGAGTTTTCGCGCCGAGGCGGCCGCGGCGGGCGTTCGCCCCGATGTCATTGATCGCGCTTTCGACAGCGTCGAGATTAACCAGCGCGTCTTTGAGCTGAACGACAATCAGCCGGAATTTTCGCGCTCCGTCTGGGACTATCTCGACGGCGCGGTTTCAGAGCGGCGCGTTACCGAGGGCCTCGCCCGCGTTGCCGAAAATAAAGCGCTCCTCGACCGGGTCGAGGCCGAATACGGCGTCGATTCTGAAATTGTCGCAGCGATCTGGGGGCTTGAATCTTCCTATGGCAAGCTGATGGGCGATCACGACGTCATCGGCGCGCTGGCGACGCTCGGCTGGAAAGGCCGCCGCACCGGCTATGGCCGCGAGCAACTGATCGGCGCCTTGAAAATTCTCCAGAACGGCTATGCGACGCGCGAACAGCTGAAAGGCTCCTGGGCGGGCGCGATGGGCCAGACGCAGTTCATTCCGACGACTTACTTGCGCTTTGCCGTCGATCACGGCGGCGACGGACAGCGCAATATCTGGTCGGACCTCGATGACGTCTTCGCCTCGACCGCAAACTATCTCGCGGCGTCGAACTTTGATCATGGCGCGCGCTGGGGCGTTGAAGTCACTTTGCCTGCGGGCTTCGATTATGCGCTCGCCGATGCGGACGAGAGAAAAGCCGTCATCGAATGGGCGGGCGCCGGCGTCGCCGCGCGGCGGCTGAACCTTGCGACCGGCATCGACCCCAACACCAGGGGGCGGATATTGCTCCCCGCCGGCGCCAAGGGTCCGGCCTTTCTGGTCTTCGAGAACTTCGAGGCGATCCTCAAATATAACCGCTCCACCTCCTATGCGATGGCGGTCAGCCTGCTCTCGGACCGGCTCGCCGGGCGGGACGAGCCGGTGATCGCCGAATGGCCGAGAAACGACCGGGCCTTGACCCTCGCCGAGCGGATGGCGCTTCAGCAGGCGTTGAAAGATAAAGGTTTCGACCCCGGACCGATCGACGGCGTGATTGGGGCCGGGACCAAAAAAGCCCTCAAGGCCTGGCAGCAGAGCCTAGGGCTGCCGGTCGATGGCTACGCCTCGCTGGAGACCCTGACGCGGCTCTCGTCCTAGGGGCTTGCTGCAGCGCACAATAACGCCTATATAGGCTTTATGCTGCGCTGCAACATGGCGCGGCGGACCCGTTGAACCTCGCAAAGGAGCCACTCATGGCGACCCAAAAATCTACGCCGGAAGGCGCCGCCCAGGAAGTTTTCGCCGCGTTCGGCGATGTCTCGACTTTCACCGACGCCGCGCGCGATCAGTACGAAACCGCGATGAAGTCCTTCAACGAGAACGCGGAAAAATTCCGCGCTCAAACCGAACTGTCGATGTCATCCGCGCGTGAAGGCTTCACGGCCGCCAGCGATCATCTTCGTACCGTGAGCGCCGACGCCCTCACCCACGCCCGCGAAGAAATGACCGAAGCGGTCGATTTCGCCAATGAACTCGCCAGAGCCAAGTCGATCAACGACGCGATGGAGCTGCAGCGCAAATATTGGACGAAACTCTTTGAAACCCGCGTCGAGCGCGCCCGCGCTTATACGCAAGCCTCGGTTGATGCGAGCCGCAGCGCGTTCGAGCCGTTGAACAAATCGTTCACCACGGCCTTCGCGTTCGACAAATTCTTTCCGTTCGCGTCGAAATAGTCTTTACCGTTCCGCTGATGACCGGCGGAATTGATCATGCAAAAGTGGACTGGGAAGCGAACGCTCCCCGGTCCATTTTTTTTGACGACATTTATTTTTCGGGCGACGGCCCGGCTGAAGCGCTCCATGTCTTTGCCGGCGGCAATGCGCTTGCCGAGCGCTTTTTGTCAGCGCGTCATTTCACCATCGGCGAGCTTGGCTTCGGGACCGGGCTCAACATTCTGGTCGCCTGGGATTTGTGGCGGCGGGTCGAAAAACCAGCCGGCGCGCGCCTTGAGTTTTTGTCCTTTGAAAAATTTCCGCTCTCAAAAGACCACCTCGCCCGCGCGCATGCAGCCTGGCCGCAATTTGCAAGCCTTTCTGAAAGGCTGATTGCCGCAGCGCCCCCAGCGATCGAAGGCGCGCACCGCACAACGCTTGAGCCTGGCGTCGCGCTGACGTTAGTTCTTGGCGACGCGCGTGACCGGCTGGCGCTGATCGATGCGCGCGTTGACGCGTGGTTTCTCGACGGATTTGCGCCGGCTAGAAACCCGGATTTGTGGACGCCGGAAATTTTTGAAGAACTAGCGCGGCTGTCAAAACCCGGAGCGACGGCGGCGACGTTCACGGTCGCGGGCGGCGTGCGGCGGGGGTTGCAGGGCGCAGGATTTTCGATCGAAAAGCGCGCGGGCTTTGGGCGAAAGCGCGAGATGCTGACGGCGCGCCTTGAAACGCCAGCGCCGAAGCCGCGCGCGCCGTGGTTTGCAAACGCCAACCTCAATACTCTCTCCCCCGGCGCGAAGATCGCCGTGATCGGCGGCGGCGTCGCCGGCGCAAGCCTTGCGCGGGAGATACGCCGCGCCGGCATGATCGCGACGATCATTGACCCCGAAGGGATTGCGGGCGGCGCCTCCGGCAACCCCGCAGGTCTGATCATGCCGCGGCTCGATTTCGACGACAGCCCCACAGCGCGCTATTTTCGCGCGGCCTATGCGCAGGCGCTGACGACAATCGAAGAATTAGAGCGTGAGAGCGGCAAATCATTTTTCAACCCCTGCGGCGTTCATTTACGTCCCCTCGATTACGCGGATCGCGAGCGGCAGGAAAAGATTTTAACAGCGCGGCTGTTGCCGGAGGAATTCGCTTTTGCGCGCGATGGCGGCATTTTCTTTCCGCAAGGCGGCGTTATCGATCCGGTCGCCTATTGCGCCGCGCTGGCCGGCGAGGCGCCGATCCTTCGCTGCAAGGCGAGCGCAATTTCCAACGCAGACGATGCCGTCCTGGTGTCGCTTGCAGGCGGCGACAGCCTGAGATTTGACGCGGCGATTATTGCGAACAGCCGCGATGCGTTGCGCTTTGTCGGCGCAAGATCGCTGCCGATCTACGGCGTTATGGGCCAGATCGATCTCTTCCCCGAAGCGCCGGCGCCCCTGCTGGCAAGCGTCTTTGGACAATATGCAGCGCCAGCGCCGGGCGGGGGCGTTGTTATCGGCGCGACCTATCAACGCGTCGGCGCCGATGTCGCGCCCGCCGTCACGGCGCGATCGACGTGCGCGAATATCGACGCGGTTCGCAGCGTTCTCCCGGAGCTTGCCGCATCGCTCCACCCGGAAGCGGTGCGATCGCGCGCCAGCGTCCGTTGTCAGACCCCTGATCATTTGCCGGTTGCGGGGCCGCTCCCCGACTGGAATTTTTACAGCGGCGCCTATGACGATCTTCGCCTCGGCAAGGTGCGCGACTACCCGCAAGGCGAAGTCGCGCCGCGCCTTTTTATCCTGACGGGGCTCGGCTCGCGCGGGCTGGTCACGGCGCCGTTCACGGCGTCGATGGTGGTCGCTGAAATGATCGGCGCGCCGTTTGAGCGGGAGATCGCCGACGCGCTGCACCCGGCGCGGTTTTTCATTCGCGATTTGAAGCGTTCGAGGCGGATTCTCGCGAATTAGCGACCATCTTGCCGCCGGGCGCGGCATCAGGTTTAAGAGGGCCAACCGCTTAGGAGAGGCCGCATGCACGAAACGCCCTTCGGTCCTGTTTACGACAATGTCCTTGAAGGCATCGGCAAGACGCCGATGGTGAAGATCTCGAAGATCGACACCGGGCCGTGCGATCTTTTCCTGAAACTTGAATCGAACAATCCGGGCGGATCGATCAAGGATCGCATCGGCCTTGCGATGATCGAGGAAGCGGAAAAAAGCGGCAAGCTGAAACCGGGCGGCGCCATCGTCGAGGCGACGGCCGGCAACACCGGTTTGGCTCTGGCGCTTGTCGCCGCGCAAAAAGGCTACAGACTGACGATCGTCGTTCCCGACAAGATGGCGCAGGAAAAAATCTTTCACTTGAAAGCGCTCGGCGCCGACGTGCGCTTGACGCGCTCCGATGTCGGCAAGGGAAACCCCGATTATTACCAGGACGTCGCGCAGCGCATCGCCGATGAAACCGGCGCGTTCTATGTGAACCAGTTCGGCAACCCCGCGAACCCCAAAGCGCACGAGACGATGACCGGCCCTGAAATCTGGGGACAGATGGGCGAGGACATGGACGCGCTCGTCGCGGGCGTCGGATCGGGCGGCACGATCTCGGGCCTTGCGCGCTTCTTTGAAGAAGCAGCGCCCCATGTCGAGATTATTCTCGCCGACCCCAAAGGCTCGATCCTCACCGATTATGTGAACACCGGCGTCAAGCCGAACGAAGTTGGATCGTGGCTGGTCGAGGGCATCGGCGAAGATTTCATCCCCGATATTTGCGATCTCTCCCGCGTCAAACGCGCCTTCGGCATCACCGACAAGGAAAGCTTTGAAGCCGCGCGCGATCTGTTGAAAAGGGAAGGAATTCTCGGCGGTTCGTCGACCGGGACGATCCTCGCGGCCGCGCTCAAATATTGCCGCGAGCAAAAAACCAAAAAGCGCGTCGTCGCTTTCGTCTGCGATCGCGGCGACAAATACCTCTCCAAAATGTACAATGATTACTGGATGTACGATCAGGGCTTCATCAAGCGCCCGCCGAAAGGCGATCTGACCGATCTGATTACGCGTAAGCACTCAGAGCGCGCGACAGTGACGGTAAAGCCAGACGACAGTTTGATGACCGCCTATGGCCGCATGAAGCTCTATGATATCTCGCAGCTTCCGGTCCTCAATGAAGACAGCTCGCTCGCCGGCATTATCGATGAAGAAGACATTTTGTTCGCGGTCGTCAGAAACCGCGACAAGTTCAAGGACCCGGTCAAATCCGCGATGACCTACCGCGTCGAAACGCTCGATGCGTCAGAGAAAATGGAAGAGCTCCTCCCCGTTTTCGCCAAAGGCTATGTCGCGGTCGTCACCAAAGGCGGCAAATTCGAGGGCCTTATCGCAAGGACGGATCTCTTGAATTATTTGCGGTTGCAGGTGGCGTGAAGGTGATCGTCCGCGCGCTTGAAGAGGCGACCAACGAATATGAGCGCGAGTTAATTCACAACATTAAAGTGAGTGGCTATCAAGTTACCGCAGTAGGCGGGGACGAGTCCTCAGCGCCTTTTGCTTATTCCATTGGGATCTTTCACTCTTATCGCCGTCCCGATCTCTTGGTGGTCGGACTCGGCGTGAAGGCATGTTCCGAACTGGTATCGCTTTATGGGAGACGAATAAGAGCTGGCGATGGCCAATTCGAAACCGGCTATTATTACTCCGACTTTTTGACGGGATTCGACGTTTTCATGTTGGAAGCTAATGAGCATGCGAAACGGGAACTCACGCTCTCCTGTAAATGGTTCTATCGCGGAATTGAGTTCCCTTTGCTTCAATGCGTTTGGCCATCTATCAAAGGATTCTGGCCTTGGGACCAAGACGCATGGACTGATTACAAGAAGCAACAACCCTTATACGGCATCCCGCCAACCTTACGGAATTAGCATGCAATTGTACGGCCTCAAGAACTGCGATGCGTGCCGCAAGGTCCGCAAGGAGCTCGATGCGGCGAAGATCGCCTACGACTTTCACGATGTGCGCGAGACGCAAGTCACCAAAGCGCAAGTGGCGCGCTGGGCGAAGAAGGCCGGCTGGGAGACGATGCTGAACAAATCGTCGGCGACATGGCGGGGGCTTTCCGAGGCCGAAAGGACCGGCGTCACCGAGGCCAAAGCGATCGCGCTGATGGCGGCGAACCCCGCCTTGATGAAGCGCCCGATCATCCAGCGCGGCGACACCGAAGTTTATGTCGGCTGGACCAGCGACGTTGCTGCGGCGGTGAAGGGATAGGCCGCCTTCGAGCGGTGTATCGTCTGCTGGCGGATCAATTGCCCTCACCCGCTCGCTACGCTCGCTGGCCTCTCCCGAGGAAGAGGCGGGGGCCGGTGCGCCTTCCTTTCTTAGCCTCTCCCTCGGGAGAGGCCAGCATCGCGAAG
>JBBTJH010000338.1:0-8178 GCA_038059555.1 Pseudomonadota bacterium
AAACGGCGTTACTTCCGTGCGAATTCCCTTGTTCGCGGCCGCCTGCCGAAGAAGTTCAAGGAAACATCCAAAGCCGATGGTGATCTGCCGGTTTGGCGGATCGGTCTGCGGCAACAACCGGTCGAGATCGCAATAAACGCTGAGCGCATCCTTGCCGTCGAGGCGAATGCGCCAGGGCTGCATGTTGTGCGGGTTCGGCGCGAGGATCGCATAGCTGAGCGCATCGAGCCGCGCGTCGCCAAAGCTCGTCCCCGCCTTCGACCAAGGCTCACGCGCCTGCGTCGGCGCCCGCGTCAGCGACCACGCTGCGGCGCCCGCGCCAAGAATGACAACGGCGGCAGCGCCGGTCTGCAGGACGGAACGTCTTGTCGCCATCGCGGCGCCTCCCTCTCTCCTGTTGAACCCTACGCCGGCGGAGGCCTTTGGGAAATGGCCGGTTTTCTACGCAAACAGCAGCAACACCGCACTGATGGATAAGACAGAGAGCGCGGTCGTCACCGCAATCGCCGCCGCCGTTTCATCGACATAGCGGCCATATTGGCTTGCCATCACAAAGGCGCCGACGGCTGTCGGCGTCACCGTGAAGAGGGCGAGAGCGCCTCTGTAGGACGCGTCGTCAATCCGCAGCAGGGAGGCGATGCCGAAGGCGATAGCCGGCAGCGCCATCATTTTCAGTGCGGCGATCGACGCCGACTTGCCAAGCGTCGCGCCGATCGGCGGCAGGCGATGGGTTGCAAAGAAGAGCCCGAGCGAAAAGAGCGCAACCGGACCTGCAGCGCGCCCGACGAGATCAAAAAAAGCGCGGACTGGAAACGGCAAGGTCAGCCCGAGCGAGGCGAAGAAAAATCCGGCAAGCGCGGCGGCGACCAGGGGATTTTTCAATGGCCGCGCTAGAAAACCAGCAAGGCGCCGCGATGCTGAAACGCTCTCCGCGTCGCGCGGGCTCATCAAGGCGGCGCCGACGCCAATGACGAGAATGCCCTCCACGAGCATCAGCGTCACGAAAGGCCGCGCCCACCCCTCGATCCCGAGGGCGATCGGAAGACCGAGAAAAACCGCGTTGCCGATCGTTGAGGCAAAAGCGTGCGCGCCGGCCGCCTGCGGCTCGAGCGCAAAAACCTTGCGTCCGATGAGATAAGCCGATGCGATGATCGCGAGCGCCGAGACGCCATAAGAAATGGCGAGCCGCGCATCCTGTTCGGTAAGGCCGGAAGCGCCCGACATCAGGCCGAACAGCGCCGCCGGAAATCCGAAGCGGAAAACAAAACGGTTGAGCGCGGCGCAATCTTCAGCGCTCGCCAATTTCATCCGCCCGGCGAAAAGGCCGGCGGCGATCACGCCAAAGACCGGGAAGGCGACGCTGATGACCGGGGACATGGACCGCGCGGGGGGAAGGGGACTGCTGCGTGCTTGGCGCGGGCGCCCCCCGAAGGTCAAGCGCTGCGGGAGAGCCTATGGGCCTTGCGCGATTGAAGGGATCGGACAGGCGGAGCGCGCCTGAATTCCCGGGGGCTGGGGGCGATGATAAAACCGGAATTTCGAGCGCCCGCCCGCCTGTCCGACCTCGCCCAAAGGTGCTTGGCGATTACGGCGGCGAAAGGGGCGGATTGCGGCGAAACCGTGGTTAATGAGGAGTTGATCGGGCCCTCCCGAAAGACAAACCGCTTGCCCTTTTCGCCGACAGGGGGAAAACTTCTCCGGGCATGGCGATGGCGCTGGACCAAGGTTGGGCGAGGCCGAAGGCGGAAGCAGTCGCCTTCTCCCGTGAAGAGCTATCCAGAATTTTGAGCCTTTACGGTCAATTCGTCGCCGCCGGCGAATGGCGGGATTATGCGATCGATCATCTGAAAGACGCGGCCGTTTTTTCGATCTTCCGCCGCTCGGCGGAGACCCCCCTTTACCGCGTTGAAAAACGTCCCGCGCTCAAAGAGCGGCAAGGCGCTTACGCCGTCGTCTCGATGACCGGCGTCATCTTGAAACGCGGTCATGATCTGGCGCAGGTCCTTAAAGTCTTCGATCGCCAGCGCTTGCGATTGGCGGAGTAGGCGCTGCGCCGATCTGAGGCAACTTGCCGCCGCCGGGGCGCGCATTCGTGACTTGCGGCGGAGGAATGCCGGGCCGATATTCGGGGCTGATGAAATCCTTTTTCGCCCTTCTCGCTTTTTTGTTTGCGATATCTTCTGTCGCGGCGGGGGCGTCGCCGTCTTGCGCGACCATGGCGCAAAGCGGTGCGGCGGCGATGGCGCATTCGCCAGCGGACAGTTCTGATTGTCACGATAAGTCGGATCACGCCGGCGCCGGTTTTAGCTGCGCTTTCACTGCTCATTGCGCATTCTTGTGCGGCGTCACGCCGCCCACAGGGCTCGACGCCGCCCACCCGGCGCAATTTTCTTCCCTCGCATTTTTTGGGTCCGCCGATCTGTTGGCGGGCGCAGCGCGCAAACCCGAGGCGCCTCCTCCGCGATTATTTCTCCTTTGAAGCCTTCAACATCATCAATCAAAGGAGACTGACATGAAACGTGTAATTTCAATTCTTGCCGGATTTGCAACGCTGGGCTTTGCCGGCGCCTATGCCGCATCGCCCGATCTCGCAGGCAAACTCGCCGCGTGCTGCGACTTTGCAGCGGCGTGCTGCGCTGGCGGGGCGTGCTGCTAAATCGTTGAAGGCGTCCGCCCCGGAACGGGGCGGGCGCTTTTTCGTCAGCGCTTCACCCTGCCGATAAGATCCACGAGTTCGGAAAATTTCGCGCGCTGATCGTCGGCGTCGCCGGATTTGATCGCGGCGGCGACGCAGTGCGCAGCATGATCCGACAAGATCGCATCCTCGACTTTCGAGAGGGCGGATTTGACCGCCTGCAGCTGCGTCAGGATGTCGATGCAATAACGGTTGTCTTCGACCATGCGCGCGACGCCGGCGACTTGGCCTTCGATGCGATGAAGGCGGTTGACGATTTTGAGACGCGCGCCGCCGCCATGGATATGGCCGGGCGTCGCTTCTGGCGCTGCGGGGTGTCCTTGGGACATCGGCGACCTCAGTTAGGTAAGGTTGACATATACCCTATGGGGGTATAAATCCATAGTCAAGACGGAGCAAGTTGAAGACATGATTTCCCGCCGCCGTTTTCTCAACCAGTCCGCCGCGCTCGGCGCGACCGCCTTCGCGGCAGGCTTTGCCGCGCCCGGCGCCCGAGCCGCGAGCGCATCTGGACAAACAACGCTGACCGGAACGCTGTTCGATCTGATGATCGGCCGCGCGCAAGTCGGCGTCGACGGCCGGACGAGCGATGCCGTCCTTGTGAACGGGAGCTTCCCGGCGCCGCTTCTTCGCTGGCGCGAGGGCGAAGAGGTGACCATCAATGTCATGAACCATCTGGACGAGGACACCTCGATCCACTGGCATGGCCTTCTGCTGCCGGCGGGAATGGACGGCGTTCCGGGCGTTTCGTTTCAGGGCATCCATCCGCTTGAAACTTTCACCTACCGATTCCCGGTAAAGCAGGCGGGGACCTATTGGTATCACAGCCATTCAGGGTTTCAGGAGCAGATCGGCCATTACGGGCCGATCATCATCGATCCCAAAGGCGCCGATCCCGTTCACTACGACCGCGAGCACGTCATCATGCTCGGCGACTGGGTTCACGGCAGCCCTGAAAAACTCTTCCGTACGCTGAAAAGATCAAGCGAGGCTTTCAACTTCCAGAAGCGAACGCTCGGCGATTTCGTCGCTGACGCTCGCGCGGCGGGGCTAGGCGAGGCGATCTCCGAACGGGCGATGTGGGCCGGGATGCGCATGTCGGCGACCGATATCGCGGATGTGACAGGCGCCGTTTACGCTTATCTCGTCAATGGCCATGGGCCAGGCGACAACTGGACGGGGCTCTTCACTCCCGGCGAGCGCGTGCGGCTGCGGATCATCAACGCTTCGGCGATGACGATTTTCAATTTGCGCATTCCGGGGCTCGCGATGACGGTCGTGCAGTCGGACGGCGTCAATGTCGAACCTGTCGACACCGACGAGATACAAATCGGCGTCGCCGAGACTTATGACGTCATTATTCGTCCCGCCGATCAGGCCTATACGTTGTTCGCCGAAACGATTGACCGGAGCGGATTCGCCCGGGCGACGCTGAGCCCTAAACCCGGCATGAGCGCAGACATTCCTGCGCTCCGCGCGCGGCCGGTGCTCTCCATGCGCGATATGGGAATGACCCACGCGGGGCATGGCGCCGCCGTGGCGGAAATGGATCACATGTCGATGTCCCATGGCGCGCCCGCCGCCGCCGAGGTTCGGGATCACCCTCATCCGGCCGGGGTCAGCGTCGATATGGATATGACCGGCATGGATCATGACGCCGCCGGTATGGGAATGGATCACAATTCGATGTCCCATGGCGCGCACGCCGCCGAAGTTCAGGCCCATCATCATCCGACGGGGGTCGGCGTCGATATGATCGCAACGACGCCGGCGAACCGGCTCGCCGATCGCGGGACAGGACTTGAAACTGTCGATCACCGCGTCCTCACCTATACGCAGTTAAGGAGCCTTGAGGATAATCCGGACCGCCGCGCGCCGGGGCGCGAGATTGAAATCCACCTCACCGGCAATATGTCGCGCTATATGTGGTCGTTCGACGGCGTCAAATTCTCCGAGGTGCGCGAGCCGATTTTATTTCACGAGGGCGAGCGATTGCGTCTGACGCTCGTCAACGACACGATGATGAACCATCCGATCCACCTCCACGGCATGTATTTCGATGTCGTCACCGGCGATTACGCGAACAAGCCGCGCAAGCACACCATTCTGGTAAAGCCCGGCGAAAAAATGTCGCTCGACGTCACCGCAGATTCGCCGGGCGAATGGGCCTTCCATTGCCATCTCATGTATCACATGGCGGCAGGGATGATGCAGACAGTCCGCGTTCACGCGATGAAGGGGGGAGATCGTCAGCCAGCGGATGATCACGAAGGTCATGGCGCGCCGCCCGAGCATTCCGGCCATGGAGATCATCAATGACGGCCGCTCCTGCCGGCATTCCTCGCGGAGCGGCCGCGTTCGCAGCGGCGTTCCTTGCCGCCTCCCCCGCATTTTCCCAGGAAGTCATCGACCCCGAAGCGACCGCCGCCGTCAGGGCGCACATACAGGGTCATCATGGCGGCGGCGCGCTCACCTATGTCGAGGGCGAGCGCTTTGAATATCAGTCGAACGAGGGCGACCCGCTCTTCCTTTTTGATGCGCAGGGCTATTACGGCGGCGATTTCAACAAGCTCTGGCTCAAAACCGAGGGCGAATATGATTTTTCGGCGGACCGTTTCGAGGAAGCCGAAGTTCAAGCGCTTTATTCCCGCGCTATCGGCTCGTTTTGGGATCTGCAGGCGGGCGTGCGCCACGATTTCGCGCCGTTCGCGGATCGAACCTACGGCGTCATCGGCGTACAAGGCCTTTCGTCCTATCTTTTTGAAATCGATGCGGCCGCGTTCGTCAGCGGGCATGGCGATGTGACGGCGCGCATTGAGGCCGAATACGAAATCCTGCTGACGCAGCGCCTCATTCTTCAGCCAAGGGCCGAATTGAATTTCGCGCTTCAAGATGTTCCGGCGCAGGAGATCGGGGCAGGGCTCTCTGCCGCTGAAGCGGGGCTTCGTCTTCGCTATGAATTCAGGCGCGAATTTGCGCCCTATGTCGGCGTCTCCTGGGCGCGCAGCGTCGGCGACACGGCGGACTTCACGCGTGCGGCGGGCGAAGATCCCTCCAAGCTGTCATTCGTCGCGGGCGTTAGATTCTGGTTTTAGGAAAAGGGCTGTAACAACATGGAACCCAACTGGCATCCCGTCATCGTGCACTTTGTCGTTGCGTTTTTCCTGACAGCGCCGCTTTTCTATTTGTTGACATTGATGCAGCCGAAGGACGCGCCGCGCCGGGCGGCGCTGCTCGCTGCGGCTGATTGCATGCTGGCGCTCGGCGCTCTCGCGGCTGCAGCAGCGGTCGCCGCCGGCCTCTACGCCTATGCGACTGTCGCGCATGACGAGCCTTCGCACGTCGCGATGACCGATCATCGCAATTTTGCGTTGGCCGCTGTCGCGCTGGTCGCGCTCGCGGCGGTCTGGCGCTTCCTGCGCCGCGCCGCGCCCCCTTCTGTCTTTTTTATCGCCGTCGTCTTCGCTGCGTCAGCCGCAGTTGCGACAACGGCGTATAAGGGCGGACGCCTTGTCTATCATTTTGGCCTCGGCGTTGCGTCATTGCCGACGCCGGAAGCGGGTGAACACCATCACGATCATGGCGCCGGCGGTGAGCACGAGCATGGCGATGGCGCGGACGAGAAGTCGGAAACGGCCGAACACCATCATGACGAAAGTTCCGAGGCGCCGGTTATGCCGGAGGCCAAGGAAGGCTCAGCTTCAGCCGTAGTCGATGCTTTTTCTGCAGCGCTGCGCGCCGGCGACGAAGCGAAGGTCAAAAGCCTTCTGACGAGCGACGTCATCATCGCGGAAGAAGGCGGCGCCGAGCGATCGCTCGATGAATATGCTTCGCACCATTTGGGCTACGACGTGATGTTCATGCAGGGCGTTGAAACGACACAGATCAAACGCGATGAAATCATAGATGGCGATCTCGCGAGCGTCGTCACCGAAAGCACTGTCCACGGGAGCTTCATGGGAAAGCCTGTGCACTCGCGCGTGATGGAGACGATGGTTTTAGAGCGCGGCGAGGGCGGTTGGCGCATCCGGCACATTCACTGGTCGTCGGCGCCGGTCGAAGGCGAGCACGAGCATTAAGCGGTTCAACACCCGCCCGACGGCGCCGTGCGCGCGCCCTTTGCAGAAGCGCCGGCACGCCGGCGAAGAGAGCAAGGATCGGAAATGACCCCTGACCATCAACATGACCACAATCATGCTGCGGCGGGCGCTTGTCCGCATCACGCCGGAGGCGGCGAGGCGCACTGCGCAAAGGCGCCTCCACCTAGCGATGGCGCTCCCGGCCGTTCAAGGTACGACGCCGTGCCTCCGGGATTTTCGGGAACAATCTACACCTGTCCGATGCACCCGGACGTGCGCCAAACAGGGCCAGGCTCATGTCCGATATGCGGCATGGCGCTTGAAGCGATCGTTCCCGCCGCCGATACGGCCGGACGCAATCCAGAGCTCGCCGACATGGAGCGGCGGTTCGTCATCGGAGCGGCGCTCGCAATTCCTCTCCTAGTGCTGGAAAACGGCGCGCATCTCCTTGGCCCCGACAAAATCGTTCCGGCGACTGTCAATCCGTGGATCCAGTTCGCCCTCGCAACGCCCGTTGTGCTGTGGGCGGGCTGGCCGTTTTTCGAGCGCGCGGCGGCGTCGCTGCGCACGCGAAACCTCAACATGTTCACGCTGATTGCGCTGGGGACCGGCGCCGCTTGGACCTACAGCGTCATCGCGACATTGGCGCCGCAGATTTTTCCGCCGGAGTTTCGGACAGCGCACGGAACCGTCGCCGTTTATTTCGAGGCATCCGCCGTCATCACGGTCCTCGTTCTGCTGGGGCAAGTGCTGGAACTGAGAGCCCGCGAGAAAACCGGCGGCGCCATTCGCGCGCTTCTTGATCTTGCCCCGAAAACGGCGCGCCGCATTCGCTCCGACGGCGAGGACGAGGAAGTCGCGATCGACGCGATCGCTGTCGGCGACAAGCTGCGCGTCCGGCCGGGCGAAAAGGTTCCGGTTGACGGCGCTGTCGCCGATGGCCGTTCATCGATCGACGAATCGATGGTGACGGGCGAATCGATGCCGGTGACCAAGAGCGCCGGCGACCGGCTGATCGGCGGAACGGTCAACCAGACGGGCGCGCTCATCATGGAAGCGACGCGGGTCGGGCGCGACACCATGCTGTCGCAGATCGTGCATCTCGTCGCCGACGCGCAAAGAAGCCGCGCGCCGATCCAGCGCCTCGCGGACCAGGTGGCGGCGTGGTTCGTGCCGGCGGTGATCGTGATCGCGATTGGCGCGTTTATCACCTGGGCGCTTGTCGGGCCGGCGCCTTCCTTCACCTACGGGCTCATCGCCGCTGTCTCGGTGCTGATTGTCGCTTGCCCGTGTGCGCTGGGGCTTGCGACGCCGATGTCGATCATGACGGGCGTCGGCGTCGGCGCGCACGCCGGCGTCCTCATCAAGAACGCCGAGGCGCTAGAGCGCATGGAAAAAGTCGAC
>JBBTJH010000339.1:0-3517 GCA_038059555.1 Pseudomonadota bacterium
TTCAAGGAAGCGCATGGAGGCGCCCGATGACCGACGAGAAGAAAGAGACACCTGAAAAGAAAGACGCCAAAGGGCGGCTGAAGAAAGCCGTCGCCAAAGCCGCGCCGAAAATCGCCGAAGAGCTCGGCGGTCCGCTCGCGGGGGCGGCGGTCAGCGCCATCGCGCGGGCGATTTTCGGCAAAGACGGCGCATCTGAAGAAGAGCTCGCCGATGCCTTGACCAACGCCAGCGCCGATCAGCTGATCGCGCTAAAGCGGGCCGAGAACGAATTCCGGATCGCTCTGCGCCAGGCCGCCCTTGAGGGAGAGCGCATTGACGCCGGCGACCGGGCGAGCGCGCGCGAGCGCCAGCAGAAAATGCGCGACTGGACGCCGTCGATTCTCGGCGCTCTTATCATCGGCGGATTTTTCCTGACCCTTGCCGTCATGGTCGCCCGAAAATTGCCGCCGGGCGCCGAGACCGAATTTTCGATCATGCTCGGCGCGCTGGCGACCATGACGGCGGCGGTCGTCAATTATTTCTTCGGCTCTTCGGCGGGCTCGCGCGAGAAGACGCTGTTGCTGAGCGGCGTCAAAAAGGCGGATGACTGATGGTTTTTGTACGGAGGAAAGAAAAGGGTGAGGGCGTGCCGTCACGCGATGTCATCCCGGAAAATCGCGCAGCGATTTATCCGGGACCCCGTGAGCTGAAGGCCCACACGGCGTGCGGGATCCCGGCTCTGCGCGCTTCGCGCTCCGGCCGGGATGACAAGTGTTTATCGGCCTCTAGCGCTTGGCGGGAGAGGGGAGGAGAAAGGCCCCGATGAAAACCTCTGACGTCATCATCGCCGGCGGCGGCGTTATCGGTCTGATGACCGGGTGGACGCTGGCGCGCGCCGGCGTCAGCGTCACGGTCATCGACGCCGGCGGGCCGGCGGCGACCGATGCCGCGGCCGGCATGCTGTCGCCGTCATTTGAACAGGCGCTGCACGGCGGCGGCGGCGCGCTCTCCGCGCTCAGCGAAGAAAGCCTGCGGCGCTGGCGGGAAATCGCGCCTATGCTTTCTGAGGCGAGCGGCGTCGATCTTGATTTCGACACGGGCGGCATTCTCGCCGTTGCGTTCGACGATTTCGAAGCGGCCGCGTTCGGCGCTGACGCCAAGGGCGGCGAGCCTCTGGATCGCGCGCAAGTTCTGGAGGTTGAACCATCGCTCTCCTCTTGCGTTCGCGGCGGATGGTTCGCGAAAAATGACGGGCAGATCGACCCCCGCCGCGTGCGAGCGGCCCTCGCGCGCACGCTCGTCAATGAGGGCGGCGCGCTCATTCGAGGAAAACGCGTCGCCAGCGTCCAGTCCGAGAACGGAAAAGTCACCGGCGTTGTTCTCGGCAATGGCGAGCGTCACACAGCCCGCCATGTCGTCATCGCGACAGGCGCGCGCGTCGACGGCGTCGCCGATCTGCCGGAGGGCGCGGTTTTTCCCGTCAAAGGCGAGGCGCTGGCGATCGAGCGCATCAGCGGATCGCCAAAGCGCGTCATCCGGACGAGCAAAGCCTATCTCTGCCCGAAGGCCGATGGGCGGATCGTCATCGGCGCGACGGAGGTTCCGGACGATTGGTCGCTCAACACGGACGAACGACGCGTCGGAAATTTGCGCGCGGGCGCCATGGCCGTCATTCCAGCGCTCGAAGACGCGCCCGAAATCAGCCGCTGGGCGGGTCTTCGCCCCGCAACCTGCGACGGCGCCCCGATCATCGGCCCCGCGCCGGAAGGGCCGGACGGGCTCCATTACGCCCTTGGCCATTATCGCAACGGCGTCCTTCTCGCCCCGGCGACGGCTGACGCGCTCGCCGCGAGCATCCAAAAAGGGCGCCTTTCACCCACAATCACCGCATTTTCTGCGGCCCGTTTCACCAGATTAGGAGTTTCTTGATCATGTTTTGCGAGCGTTTTTTGAAGATCGAGGCGGTACGCCATGACTGACGCCATCCTTTCCGCAACGACCGCGCAAGCCGCGGTTTCCGGCGCTTTGAAAAAAGCGTCGCAATCGACCGGCGTCGGGTTCGATTATCTCTACCGCGTCGCCATGCGCGAGAGTTCGTTAAATCCCTCGGCCAAGGCGAAAACCTCGAGCGCTGCCGGGCTTTTCCAGTTCATCGACCAGACCTGGCTCGGGGCGGTGAAGAAATACGGCGCCGCCCACGGGCTCGCCGCCGAGGCGGCCGACATCAAGATCGGCGACAACGGAAAGCTCAGCGTCGCCGACCCGCAGCGCCGCAAGGAAATTCTCGATCTAAGGCTCGATCCAGAAAAAGCGTCCGCGCTCGCGGGCGAGCTCGCGCGCGAGAACAAATCCGCGCTTGAAGGAACGCTCGGACGGGCGGTCGATGCGGCGGAGCTTTATGCGGCGCACTTCCTTGGGGCGGGCGGCGCAAAGAAACTTCTTTCCGCCGGCGCGCATGAAAGCGCAGCCGCTCTCCTACCCGCAGCGGCCGAGGCCAACCGTCACGTCTTTTACGACGGCGCTCGCGCGAGGTCCGTCGGCGAAGTGATCGACAGCTTCCGCCGGACGATCGGCGAGGCGCAAGGCGCTATCCGAGACATCGGCGAGCGCATCGAAAAAAGCCTGGCGCCTTTGCTGCGTGAGACCGCGATTTTCAACCAGCCGCTCGAACGCGCGTCTTTTGCGCCGCGTCCGCAAACGCCGGGATTTGAAATGAAGGGCTTGTCGCCGCTGGTGCTCGCCGTGCTGCAAGCGCTCGATCCGCGAGATATAGGCAAAGCCTCGATCTTCGAGGCGAGGGACCGCGAGTAGTCTTACTCGCAGGCCTGAAGCGACATCCCATGCGGAATTTTGGTACTTGCATCGCCGCAAGCCGCCGCCAGCTGTTCGGCGGTGAGATTGAGCGCGCCGGAGAGATCGGCGCCCTGCAGCCGCGCGCCCGCAAAATCGGCGCCCGCGACATCGGCGCCGGCGAAGATCGCATCGTGAAGATCGGCGCCGCCGAAGCGCGCAGTTCTGAGATCGGTGCCGCTGAAATCGGCGCCGATTGCGACAACATCGACAAAGGCGCCATTAGGCGCGAACGCCCTGGTGATCAAGGATTTCGACAAGGTCGAACCGGAAAGGCTGGCGCTGGTGAGGTCGGCGCCGTCGAAGGAGGCTCCGGTAAAATCGCTCGCGCGCATCGACGCCTGCTGAAGATCGGCCGCCGAAAAATCGGCGCGGGCAAGGACCGCGGCGGAAAGATTGGCGCCGGCGAGGCGCGCTTTGTTGAAATTGGCGTCGTTGCCCGACGCGCCTTCGAACGATGCGCCGTCGAGCAGCGCGCCGACAAATTTGGTGGCGCTGATTTCAACGCCGGCAAAGACGCTTTTGGGCGCCCGCACGCCGGAAAAGTCGGCGCCCGAAATGTTGAGACTGCCGCTATAGCCCGGAACCGGTTGGCCGCCCTCGGTGTTTCTTCCGAGCTGGCTCAGTTGCTGGTCCACGCGATTGAGCGCGTCGCCGAGCTCGGGCGCCAGCCGGTCGGCGCCGCCGA
>JBBTJH010000339.1:3527-4762 GCA_038059555.1 Pseudomonadota bacterium
GATCTCCACGCCGTAATTGACGCCCGGACGCCCCGTCTTTTTGGACGCGATATTGGCGACCAGCGTAAACGCCATGATCATGAACAAGATCATCAACAGGACGATGCGGAACATAGTCAAAACTCCCCGGAGCGCGGAATGGCGCCCGTGCGTCATTATCTCGCGCCAAGCCCTTCCGGACGCTTAAAATTTGCTTGCCAATTGATTAAGAAAACCCGCTCAGGAGCAGCCCGAATTCGCGCCGCAGCTGTCGCATCTAAGGCAGGCGCCCGTGCGCACGAGGGTGAACTGCCCGCATTCGGAGCAGGCGTCGCCCTCATAGCCCTTCATCCTGGCCCTTGCCTCCCGGCCGATCGGCGCGGCGAGGCTTCCGGGCGGCGCCTTACGGTTCACCGCCTCGGCAAGGCGCGCGACCTGGCGCTCGATCTCGGGCGGGGTGGTCGCGCTCGCCTCGATCGCCGATTCGGGCTTTCGCAGCCGGTCAAAGTCGCCGCCGCGCAGGACCACAAGATTGTCGGAGACCGTCGAGCGCGAGAACCCCTTCGAGATGAGGCGCGAGGCGTCTTCTTGCGCTTTTTCGCGGGTGACCCCCCGGCCGATGGCGTCAACCGCCGATTCCGCCGGATCGACATGCGCGAGATCGGAGCGGCCGAGATAAGAGATCGCGAGTTCGCGGAAAATATAATCGAGGATCGACGTTGCGTGCTTGATCTGGTCGTTGCCGGTGACCGGTCCCGACGGGTCGAAGCGCGTGAAGACGTACGCGTCGACAAATTCCTCGAGCGGCACGCCGTATTGCAGGCCGAGCGAGACCGCGATCGCGAAATTGTTCATCAGGCTGCGGAAGGCGGCGCCTTCCTTGTGCATGTCGATGAAAACTTCGCCGATCTCGCCGTCGTCAAATTCGCCGGTGTGCAGATAGACTTTGTGGCCGCCGACGATAGCTTTCTGGATATAGCCCTTGCGGCGATCGGGGAGGCGGCGCCGGCCCGGCGTCCGTTCGATAATGCGCTCGACAATGCGCTCGGCGACGATGCGCGATTTTTCGGCTGCGGGCGCAGCGGCGAGCGTCTCGCCGAGGTCTTCCGCTTCTTCTTCGTCCTCAGCGGAGAGGAGCGCCGAGGCGAGCGGCTGCGAGAGTTTCGAGCCGTCGCGGAAAAGCGCGATCGATTTAAGGCCGAGCTCGTAGGCTTTGAGATACGTCGGGGCGCAATCTGCGACGTTCGCCCGGTTGG
>JBBTJH010000340.1:0-3116 GCA_038059555.1 Pseudomonadota bacterium
AAACGGGGGAGCGGAGAGTGCGCTTATTTTCTGATAGCCTCAATTAAACCTCACTAACCGTCCCGGCCGTTCATCCGTCACTTTGTCATTCTGCACCACTTGCCGCCCGGAGACGAGCGTCGCGCGGAAGCCCTTGGCGTCTTGCAGCAATCGTTGCCCGCCGGCGGGGAGGTCTTTCACCATGCGCGGGGCTTTGAGCGTCAGGCGATCATAGTCGATGACGTTGATGTCGGCTTTCAACCCGGCTTTCAGCCGCCCGCGATCTTCAAGCCCCAGATAATCTGCGCCGTCCGCTGTCAGCATCTGCACCGCGCGGCTCAAGGGGATGCGATGGTCGGCGCGGTCGCGCGTCCAGTAGGACAAGAGATAGGCCGGGAACGACGCGTCGCAGATGGTGCCGACATGCGCGCCGCCGTCCGAAAGTCCGATCATCGCGTTCGGATGCGTCAGCATCTTGTGGACGTTGTCGTAGGAAAACTCGGTGTAATTGTAGATCGGGAAGTAGATCAGCTGTTTGCCGTCAAGCTCGAGCAGCACATCGTAGAGTTTTTCCATGACGGAAACGCCGTCGCGCCGCGCTTCCTGGCCGAGAGATCCCTCCATCCCCTGATCGTAATCGGGCGTCTCGCCGAGGCGGTAGAATTTGTTGGCGACAAGCTCGATCCCCGTGATCAGCGTATCGACGATCGGCGGCGTCGAGGAGCCGGGCCCGGCGAGTTTCACGGGTTTCTCCGCCAGGCAGCGCTTCTTGAAATCGGGCTCGCGCATGATTGCGACGCGCTCATCTAGCGGCTTGTCCTTGATCGTCCGATAGAGCGGCTGCGCCATCAGCGGGTGCATGGTGCTTTGAAGGCCTTTTAACACGCCGATGCCGCGCGGCGCGACCTGCACGCGGAAATCGACGCCGTCGGCGTTCAATCGCTCGGTCTCTTTCAGGATGCGCATCCATTGGTCGGGGGCGAGATCGCGCTGCATCAGGGAAATCGAGCAGGGCCGCCCGCCGGCGCGCGCAAACGCCTCGACCAGCGAAAATTCCGCGGGGAACTGATCGCCGGGACGTTCGAGATTGAAATCGTTGACGATCTGCAGAACGCCGCGCTTTCGCCCCTTCATCACTGAGGCGAGCGCGACTAGCTCTTCGCGGCTCGCTTCCGACGAGGGCGTCCAGTCGCCGTCGGCGGTTCGATGAACGTCGGAGCGGCCAATTGAAAAACCGGCGGCGCCGGCGTCCAGCGCTTCCTTCACCAGCGCTTGCATCTTCCGGATGTCGTCGCCGGTTGCGATTTCGTTGAACGACGCGCGCTCGCCCATCGCGTAAACGCGGATCGGGTCGTGCACCGCCATCGCCGCAAAATCGATCGTGTGCTGCATCGCGTCGATGGCGCTCAGATAATCGCCAAAGCTCTCCCAGCCCCAGCTGATCCCCTCGTGCAGCGCTGTCCCTGGAATGTCCTCAACGCCCTCCATCAGGCGGATGAGGCGGTCGTGATCGGCGGATCTCACCGGTGCAAAGCCGACGCCGCAATTGCCCATCAACACGGTCGTCACGCCGAAATTGACCGAGGGGCGCATTTCCTCGTCCCAGGAAATCTGGCCGTCATAATGGGTGTGAAGATCGATAAAGCCAGGCGTAACGATAGCGCCTTCAGCGTCGATCTGGCGGTCTGCTTCCGCAGCGCATCGCCCGATTTCCGCGATCCGCCCGTTCTTGATCCCGATATCGGCGCGGAGAGGCTCGCCCCCGTCGCCGTCGAAGACGAGACCGTTGCGGATTTTGACGTCGAAGGTCATGAGGCGCTCCCGCTGCTTGCCGGAGGCAATCTAGGCCAGACGCCGTCCCGGCTCAAAGGATCAACGCAGTAAGAGGGCGATGAGAATTGCCGCTTGACGCCGCCCAGCAGGGACGAGGTCAAAACCCCCGAGCGCCGCCCACGCAAAGAGCGATATGCCGAAGGATATCGCGCTGGCGAGGGCGAGGTGAATTAGGAAATCCCCGGTTTTCCATTCTCAGTTTTAATAATTATGCCAGCTCAAAAGGCGCGCCATGATGAGAATGAGGGAGATGCAGGCCCAGAAGGTGAGGCGCGTGCGCAATGCTCCGTACCATGACGGAAAGTCGCCGCCCGCGCGCAGATCGCGCAGCAAGATCCAGACATAGACCGCAATCAAAATGAGATAGCGCTGCACCGAGGGAACTGAAAACGTCAAAAATCCGCCGGGCCAGATCGCAAACCACGCAGCGAGCGTTGCAATGACGCCGCCTTGAAGCGAAGCGGGCGAATGGCTTTTCAATCCCGCCCCGGCGCCGGCGCCGGCCATATAGGCGGCGACGATCCCGCCATAGGAAAGGACAAGCGTGTGGATATTGAGCGCCGCCCATTGCGGCACGATCAGCGGCGAGGTCCACATGACGGCAGCGCCGAAGACAAAAGGCGCAAGGCCAAAGAAGCCAAGGCGCGTCATCTCTTCTTATGTCGACATCGACGGCTCCCTCCCGGTTTGGAAAGGATAGGCGAAAGAAGGCGATGGGAAAACATCGCCGAAGCTGCGCCTCCGGCTGTTACTCTCCAAATCGGGGAAAGGCGGCGTCTCGAAGGATGCGGCTCCGCGCATCCGGGATGACGAAGAAGGAGGGCTTATTCGGCCGGCGCGAGTTCGTTGGCGGCCGGGTCCGGAGATTTGGGCGCCCAGGCGGCAACCTCGGCGTCTTTGGCCGAGCGTTCGGAGGCCGGCATCGAGGCGCCAAGTCCGGCCGCCATTTCACCGGCCTGCGCGTCGCCGTTTTTCGCCGCGATCGAATACCAGAAATAGGCTTTGGCGCGATCCTGGACGCCGCCGGCCGCGCCTTCGGGCGTCGGGTGATATGTCGCGCCGAGATTATACTCGCTGTCGACGAGGCCGAAGCTCGCGGCTTTTTCAAACCATGCGACAGAGGCGGCCGGATCGACGGGCCCTCCTTCGCCGCGCGCTGCCATGACGCCGAGGCGGTGCATGGCGAGGACATTGCCGCCATTGGCGGCGCGCTCGAACCACATCCGCGCCTGTCCGAGATCGCGGTCATAGAGCTGGCCGAGCTTGTAGAGTTCGCCGATCTGCAATTGCGCCGGCGGATGGCC
>JBBTJH010000341.1:0-4333 GCA_038059555.1 Pseudomonadota bacterium
CTGCGCGGATGAAGCAGAGCTTGTCCATATGACGGCGACCGCGGCCGCGTACGATCAAGGACCGATCGCCTATCGCTACCCGCGCGGCGAAGGCGTCGGCGTCGACCTGCCGCAAATCGGCAAGGTTCTTGAAATCGGAAAGGGCCGGATCGTCCGTGAAGGGACGAAGGTCGCGATATTGTCGCTCGGCACCCGGCTCGCCGAGGCGATGATGGCGGCCGAAATGCTTGAGACACACGGACTGTCGACCACGGTCGCCGATGCGCGCTTTGCAAAGCCGTTGGACCATGAGTTGATCCGGCAGCTTGCGCGTCACCATGAGGTTGTGGTGACGATCGAGGAAGGCTCGCGCGGCGGGTTCGGCGCCTGGGTCCTTCATTACATGTCGGATGAGGGCCTTCTCGATCACGGGCTGAAAGTCCGGACGATGACGCTCCCCGACCGCTATCAGGACCATAATTCGCCAGCGAAAATGTATGAAGAAGCGCGCCTTAACGCGCCCCATATCGTCGAGACGGTGATGCGCGCCCTCGGCCGCTCGGCGGACGTGATCAAGCTGCGGGGATAAACGCCCGCCCGGCTATTCCCTTTCCCGGCGTAATCGCCTGCTAACATATCAGCAGGCTTGCGGGAATCATCCGCGCAACGCGGACAATTCCCGTAATAGCCGCGCGAACTGCTTAAACCGCTTTCGACCGCGCAAGTTGCAACTCGACGCGCTTTACCTCGCGGATGATGCGGTTCGCCTGCACCTGTTGCCACTGCATCAGCTTGATCGTCGACATCGCGGCGAACAGCAGCGCGGTGAGCGCGCCCCAGCGGATCATCGCTAAGGTCTCATCGACGGCGAGGAATTGCCGTCCGGCGTAGAGCGCTCCGGCGAACATGAGGATTTGCATGATCGCCGTCAGGATGTTCCACGGCCCGAATTTTCCGGTGAACAGCCCGGCGATTTCGCCGAACATGCCGCGCTCGCCATATTGCGCAAAGAGAGCGCGGTCCTCCGCGCCAAGTGTTTCTTCAATCAGCTGGTCAAGCTTGCTCATCTTCTGCCTCCAACAATACGCCGAGCGCGGCTTTCAGTTTTTCGCGCGCGGCTTTAAGGCGGGTCTTCACCGTGCCCGCAGGAACGCCGAGCGCGGCGGCGATTTCCGCAACGCTCAAATCTTCAAGATAAAAAAGCGCAATAGCGGCGCGCTGCTCGGCCGGCAGCCTCGCCATCGCTGCGGCGAGCGCGGGCGATGAGGCGCGCGCCTCCACGCCGGCATTGCCGTCAAAGGCGGGCGTGGGTTCTGCGGCGAACGCGGCGACGCCGCGCTTTGCTCTCTTCGCGCGCCGGACAAAATCGGCCGCGCGGCGCGTCACGATCTGGAAGGCGAAAGCCGGGAATGCGGCGCAATCGTCGAGCCGGCGAACCCCGCGCGCAATATCGACCCACGCTTCCTGCGCGATGTCGCGCGCATCCTCAACGTTCCCGGAGAGGCGATAGGCGTGACGCACGAGCCGCTTTTCCCAGCGCTGCGCCAGCGCCCCCAGCGCACGCCGGTCGCCGGTCCGCGCCGCGGCGGCAAGATATTCGTCAAGGATGCGGTCTTCCTGGCGGTCCACGCGGACGGCTCCGTTTTGGGTCGCTTTAATGATAAGGTCGCTCGCACGCAAAATCCGGTTCATCGCCGGGGCGATATTTCTGGAGACCTATGGCGATTTTTCCGGCGGCGGAACTTGAGCGGCTAAAAGAGGCGGCGGCGCTTCTCCTCGACGCCGAGGACCGCCTTCCCGTGTTGCGCAGCCTTAATTGGGACCGCGCGGTCGGCGACGCGTTCCTTAAAAGCGGCGGGCGCAAGCCGCCGGCTCCCGACTATCCGAAAATCGACCCGGCGCCCTCGCGCGAGCGCAGCGCCGCCGCCCGCAGGCTCATCGACGGCGACACCAGCGTCCATCGCTGGCTAGCGCGCTTTGCCGACGTCACCGACGAAACGGCGGCTCTTTTGTCCGCCATCGGAACTAAGGACTTTTACGCGCATTCGGTCGCGCTCTACGGCGCGCCCTCGTCGCCGATCGCCGACGGCAAGCGCACCGCGCTTGAACTGGCGTTAAGGCTCGATGCACTGCTCGCCGATCTCGAAGGCGGCATGAAGCTGGAGCCGCCGGAAACGCTCTCGGCGGAGGAGATCAAGGCCCGGCTCGACGCAAAACTGCCGGCGCATTTTGGCGCCAGCGCCCCTCGCGTCGATGTGACGATGAATGTGTCCGGCAAGGCCGCAGCCGGGCGCGACTACATCAAGCTCAGGAAAGACGCGCTATTTTCCGATCTCGACGTGACGCAATTGTTGCAGCACGAAGCCTTCGTCCATATCGCGACCGGCAAAAACGGCGAGGCGCAAAAAAACTTTCCGATTTTGGCGGAAAGCTATCCCGGCAACGCCAAAACTCAGGAAGGCCTTGCGGTCTTCGCCGAGTTCATTTCCGGCGCGCTCGACCCGAAGCGCTTTCGTCGCCTCGCCGATCGCGTCATCGCCATCGACATGTCTGCGAACGGCGCCGACTTTATCGAGATCTTCAATTTCTTCCGCGAGCGCGGGCGCGACGACGCGGACTTTGAAGCTTTTGAAAGCGCACGGCGCGTCTTTCGCGGCGGCGCCCTTTCGGGCGGCGCCCCCTTCACCAAGGATACGATCTATTTAGGCGGGCTTCTTGAAGTCCATAATTTCCTGCGCGCGGCGGTGAAGACCGGCGACGCTGAATTCATCCACCTTTTGTTTGTCGGCAAGATCGATCTCGCGGATCTCGGCGCGATGAAACTCCTCCGCGAGGAGGGCCTCATCGACGCGCCGCGCTTCATGCCGCCCTGGGCGAGCGATCTGCGCTATCTTCTCTCCTATCTCGCTTATTCGACATTCCTGAACGAGATCAGCCTTAAAGACGTCGTCGCGCGCTACGAGCCTTTGCTTGGGTGATAAGCGATCCCCTAGCCGTCAGCGCTGAACGTCCAGACGCTCTCGAACGAGACGTCAAAGGCGCGCGCAATCCGGAAGGCGAGCTCCAGCGAGGGGGCGTATTTCCCGGCCTCGACCGCGATGATCGTCTGGCGCGTCGCCCCGACGATGTCGGCGAGGCTTTGCTGCGTCATCCCGCGTTCAGTCCTTAGCGCCCGGATCGAATTATCGACCCGGCCCTTGCGCGGCCTCGGCGCGCCGCGATCACTCACGCGCCGCCTGCGCCCGGTAGAGCCAGATGCTGGTGACCCGCTTCACCATCTCGCCGCCGAAGAGGGTGGCGAAGAGGGCGAAGAAGAGGGTCGGCAAATGCAGCAGGTCGATATGCGGCGCCGCATGGTCCTTGATGTAGTCCGCCATCAGCGCCTGAAAGACGAGCGCATTGACAGCGACGATGATGAAGAGGCGCTCATTGAGGCCCGCCCGCGCGTCGATCAGGATGTCGCGTTCGTCGCGTATCTCCTTTTTGCCGCCATTGACCGCATCGAGCAGGAGCGCCGTCGCGATCTCAATGACAATGCTCGCAACGATGACGCCGATATAGACGCCGGTGAGCGTTTCCGCCGACTGATCGACAACCGCAAACCCGTCCAGCATGCGCATCTGGAACCACCAGAAAACCGCCGCCAGCCCCGCCAATGACGCCCAGGAATATTGCTCCGCCCGACTCACTTTGAACCCCTCCTTTGCCCAAATGTCCGATATCTTTTACATATGGGGGGCGAGGTCCAAAATGTCAAATACTATTTACATTGCAAGCTTAAATCACGGAAAAACAAGCAGTTTTGAATTTGCCGCAGCGCAGAAGACTTGCAATTTTCGCCCTTTGGGACCATGTTGAGGGCTGGAAAACGCCATTCCCTTTGGAGTTGGCCCGCCCCCGCTGTAGAGTGCGACCAGAACCCGGCTGTTAACCATACATTAACCGGGGATCGGTCGCCGCGCCCTTGTAAGCGCCTGCGCGGGACCGCGATGGAGAATTTGATGACTGCCAAAAAGACGGCCGCCCGGAAACCTGAAGCGGCAAAACAGACCAAGGCAAAGCCCAGCGCCCGCAAGGCGGTGACCCCGTCGCCGGCGAAGGCGGCGGTTAATCTGGCCGAAAAGCCGGCCGCGATCGCCAAGCCGGCGCCCAAGGCGGCGAAAGTCGCGGCCCCGGTGCAAAAGCCGGCCGAGAAAAAAGCCGCCGCTGCGAAAAAGCCGGCAGCCGCCGCCCGCGCTAAACCCTCCCCGTCGGCCTCGTTCGACCCCGACCGCCGTCTTGAGCTGATCGCCGCCGCCGCGCGCCGCCGCAAGAAGGCCGCCCCCAAAGCCGCACCGGCGCCGATCGCGATCAT
>JBBTJH010000342.1:0-11317 GCA_038059555.1 Pseudomonadota bacterium
GACTGAGGGGGCGCGCTCTATCCGCGAGCGACTCTGCTCGTGACTCCCCCCCTCCGGCCCTTCGGGCCACCTCCCCCGCAAGCGGGGGAGGAGAAGGAAGGGCGCCGTCCAAATCGCATTTCGAGTGAGACTTCAGAATGAAGAAAGTGATGCGGCGTAATTGAGACCGACTTATCGTCTCTACATCTTCTCAGGGGCGGGCATGCCGAGGATCTCGAGAATCAAATCGAGCTGGCGGCCCGTTGCGGCCGCGAGCGACATGCGTGAGGCGCGCAAGGCGGCGTCCGTTTCATCGGCGATGCGGCAGGCGGCGTAGAATTTTGAAAACGCCTGCGCCAGATTGAATGCGTGCTCGCAAAGATAATGCGGCAGGCGTTTGTCGACGGCGTCTTTGACGACCTCGCCGAACAGCAACAGCGTCAACGCAAGATCGCGTTCTTCCTTCATCTCAAGACGATAGGCGCCGGCAGCGCCGCCGGCCGCTTCGGCTTTTTTAAGGACCGAGCGCACGCGCACGCTGGCGTAGTGGAGATATGGCCCTGTTTTTCCTTCAAACGCGATGAAGCGATCGAGATCGAAGATGTAGTCGCTGGTGCGCGGGTTCGAGAGATCGGCGAATTTCAGCGCCGCAAGCCCGATCCGGCGGGCGACGTCTTTGGCTTCCGCTGCGCTGTAGCCTGCTGCAAAACCGCTCTCGTTGAGACGCTCGGCCGCCTGCGCTTCGACCATGTCGATCAGATCTCGCAGTTTCAAAACCCCGCCGGCGCGCGTTTTGAAGGGCTTCCCGTCCTTGCCGTTCATGGTGCCGAACCAGAGATGTTCAAGGCGGTCTTTCGGGTAAAGCCCGGCGATATCCGAAGCGCGAAACACCTGCTCGAAGTGGTCGCGCTGGCGCCCGTCAACGACGTAGAGCATCCGGTCCGGATGAACGCTGTCGCGGCGGTCGATGATCGTCGCAAGATCGGTCGTGCCGTACATGACCCCGCCGTCGGACTTATAAAGGATAAGCGGCGGAAATTCTTTCTTGTCGTCCTCGCGCGCGACGCGAATGACGACAGCGCCGTTATCATCGACCGCAACGCCTTGCGCGCGCAGCTTCTCGACCATCGGCGCAATCAAGTGATCGACATCGGCCTCGCCCTTCCACCAGTCGAAGGTGACGCCAAGATCTGCATATTCGCGCTCGATCGCGGCGCGCGATATGTCGACAAACTGTTTCCAGAGCGCACGGTAACCGGGCCGCCCCGATTGCAGCTCGGCCGTCGCCTGCCGCGCTTCAGCCGCGCGCGCCGGGTCGGCTTTGCAAGCGGCCGACGCTTGCGGGTAGAGCTTCTCAAGATCGTCGAGCGAGACCGGCGATTTATCGGGATAGGGCCCCGTGAACGCCGCATCGAAATAGGAAAGCGGGGGCTGTTCGAGTTTCACTTCGGTGAGGAGTTGGCCCATCGGCAAGCCCCAGTCCCCAAGATGAATATCGCCGATCACTTGATGCCCGGCGAACCGAAAGAGGCGTTTCAGGCACTCGCCGATGATCGCCGAGCGCAAATGGCCGACATGCAAGGGTTTGGCGACATTGGGCCCGCCGTAATCGAGAATAAGCGTTTCAGCGGCCGCAGCCTTCCAGCCGCCAAGCCGCGCGTCCGACGACAAATGCGACAATCGATCGTTCAGCGCTGCGCCCGTCAGCGTCAGATTGATGAAGCCCGGACCTGCGAGGCTGACGTCCGAAAAGAGAGGATTTGAGCTGAGCCGCGCGGCGATTTTCTCGCCGACCGCCCGCGGGTTCAATTTCGCCGCCTTCGCCGCCGCGAGCGCGCCGTTGCACTGGAACTGCGCCAGGTCCGGGCGATCCGACACGCGGACAGCGCCCAACGCCGGATCGAAGCCCTCAGCGGCGAACGCGGCGCCGGCGAGCGTTGAAAGCTCTTGCGTCAGCAACATCAAATATCAGGGAATTTAAGGCTCTTGCCGGAGCGATTGTAGATCACTTGCGCGGGCGTCACGACGAGGCCGACGACAATCTCGAAATTGGTGCCGGAGATTTCTTCGTCCTTGCGCGGAATAGTGATTTTGTCGATCTCATGCTGGACGCGCTCGACCGAGCCTCCGTCGTCAAATTTGACGGGGACGAGATATTCCTTTTTCTCGATCACTTCGCGATTGGTGCGCGTCACCGCAATCCAGTAAGCGAATTCGTGTTCGCGCGCGTCGCTCTTTGGCCCCTTGCCGAAGGCCAAGCTGATTTTCATCGCGGCGTCGATCGGCTTTGCTGCGACATACCGGCAGGTGAGCGAGACATTTTCAATCTCGGCCGACCAGGCGACATTTTCGAGGGCCGGATCGCCTGCGAAATCAACCCGGCGCGCTGCGTCAGAGAGCACGACGATATTGGGGCACGGCGCCGGATTGGCGAGCTTTGCCTCCTTGGTGGAGCCGCAGGCGCTGAGCGGGAGTGCGGCCAAAAGCGCAAAGGCTAACGCTTTGTTCATCAAAAAGAACCCTTATATCCAGACGCAAATTCGACCGGCGAGCGCCGGGTTTCGGCCCTGCCCCCGCCTCGATTGAGTGGTCAAACCTCGTAGCCGCTCGCGCTGCGCCGCGCAACGGTCAGGAAATATGGCGCTGGGGGTTTTCGGTGTCCGTTTGCGTCAGTTCAGTGAAAGAGGCGACAGCCCCGCCGGCGGTCATCGTCCGCCTGGCCGCGCCGCGCGGGTTTTGCGCCGGGGTCGAACGGGCGGTCCGCACGGTTGAAGAAGCGCTCTCCGCCTTTGGCGCCCCGGTCTTTGTCCGCCACGAAATCGTGCACAACGCCCATGTGGTCAACCGGCTTAAATCCATGGGCGCGGTTTTTGTCGAAGACCTCGCCGAAGTCGAGGAAGGAAGGCCGGTGATTTTCTCGGCCCACGGCGCGCCGAGAACGGCCTATGATGAAGCGAACGCAAGAGCCTTGCTCGCGATCGATGCGACCTGCCCGCTTGTTCTTAAAGTTCACAACGAAGTCCGCCGGCATGCAGCTTCCGGACGGCACGTCATTTTGATCGGTCACGCCGGTCACCCCGAAACGATCGGCACCATGGGTCATGCGCCGCGCGGCGCCGTGACGCTCATCGAAACGGTTGTGGAAGCGGAACAGATCGCGCCGCCGGGCGGCCCTCTTGCCTACGCGACGCAGACGACCTTGTCGGTGAACGACGCGGCGGCGATCATCGCCGTCTTGAAGCGGCGCTTTCCGGCGATTGAAGGACCAAGACGCTCCGACATTTGTTACGCGACGCAAAACAGGCAGGAAGCCGTCAAGCTGATCTCGCCGGGCGCCGATGTCGTGTTCGTCGTCGGCTCGCCGCAATCTTCAAATTCCGTGCGGCTGGTGGAAGCCGCTCTCAGCGCCGGGGCCGCGCATGCGCTGCTGGTCGACGATCCAGCGTTAGTCGATCTATCAAGCTTCGAGAGCGCCAAAATCATCGGCGTCACGTCCGGCGCATCGGCGCCTGAATATCTCGTCGAGGCGCTGCTGAAACGGCTAGCGGAGCGGCGCCCGATCAAAATCGAGACTGTCGAACATGTTCGCGAAGAAATTGTTTTTAAACAGCCCATGCTGATGGCGAGCTGACGTTAGACCAGCCGGTTGACGGCGGCGGCTCTGCTGCTATGGATCGCCTCTTTTCAGAAGCGAAAAAGCGGCGCCAGTCATGATTGAAGCCTTCACCGACGGCGCGTGCGCCGGAAATCCCGGCCCCGGCGGATGGGGCGCTCTCATCATCGACGGCGAGAGCCGGACCGAAATTTACGGCGGCCAGTCCGCCACCACCAATAACCGCATGGAGCTGACGGCCGCGATTGAGGCGCTGCGCGCGACCGGCGGGCCTATTCGTCTTTATACGGATAGCCAGTATGTGAAGAACGGCATCACCGTCTGGATAAACGGCTGGAAGCGCAACGGCTGGCGCACCGCAGATAAGAAGCCCGTCAAAAATCAGGATCTCTGGGTCAGTCTCGACGAAGCGATCAACGGCAGAAACGTCGACTGGCGCTGGGTCAAGGGCCATAACGGCCACCCCGAAAACGAACGGGCCGACGCGCTCGCACGCGCCGGCCTTGCGTCGATTGCGGCGTGACAGATTTAGTCCCCTCACCCCGCCCTAAATATTCAGCCCTAAAGTTTCGACAGCATGTAGTCGGCGCTAGAGACCTCAAAGGCGCCCGGCGCTTCGATGAACAATTGCTTGACGACGCCGTCTTGCAGGATCGCCGCAAAGCGCTGCGAGCGCTCGCCCATGCCAAAGCCCTTGCCGTCGAAGGAAAGTCCGAGCGCGCGGGAGAAATCGCCGTTGCCGTCCGCCATCATCTCGACCTTGCCGAGCGCGTTTTGCGCCTGACCCCAGGCCTTCATCACGAAGGCGTCGTTGACCGCCATGCAGACGATCTTATCGACGCCCTTGCCTTTCATCTCGTCGAACTTGTCGACGAAGCCCGGCAGATGCCGCGCCGAACAGGTCGGCGTGAACGCGCCCGGAACTGAAAACAGCGCGACTTTACCCTTGCCGAGAAGATCTTGCGTATTCGTCTTCTGGGGGCCTTCTGCCGTGCCGAGCATGACATCCACATTGGGGATCTTGTCGCCGACTTTGATCGTCATCTGAAATCTCCTTGCTCGGGGGTTGATTAAATTCACGGCGGACCCTTTAGCGCGCTGGCACTCCCGGCGCCACCCTTGAGGCGCTCCTTGTCAGCGGGGGTCTTGGCGCCTAACCTTTGGGAATGGCGACTCGGCGCATCAGGAAAGACGGGAAAGATGACGGCGCTGACGCCGGCGGGCGGGATTTTCTGGCCGGCAAGCTGCTGATCGCCATGCCGAACATGACCGACCCGCGTTTTGAGAAGTCGGTTCTGCTGATGGTCTCGCATGACGCGGCGCACGCCATGGGCGTCGTCCTCAACAAGCCGCTGAAAGATGTCGAACTCGGCGATCTCCTCGAACAGCTCGCGATCGATCCGCGCGAGGGCGCCGGCGGCGACCAGGTTTTTTATGGCGGCCCGGTTCAGACCGACCGCGGCCTTGTCATCCACACGCTCGATTACAAGATGCCGCAAACGATCGTCATCGGCGAGCGGTTCGGCGTCACCGCGTCGAAGGATATTCTGGTCGATATCGGCGGCCGCCGGACGACGCGCAAACCGCCGGAGAAATATCTTCTCGCCATCGGTCATGCCGGTTGGGGCGCCGGGCAATTGGAGAGTGAAATCGCCGTCAACGCCTGGTGTCATTCAGAGGCGAGCGACGCTCTCGTCTTTGGCGGCGACAAACGGGAGACGTGGAACGCGGCGCTGAAAAGCCTCGGCGTCACCGGCGCAATGCTCTCGCCCGAATGGTCGAACGCGAGGCCGGGCGACGCGCCGTTGAATTAGCGCGCCTTCGCGCCCCATCCTTCGAGACGCCGCTTCGCGGCTCCTCAGGATGAGGAATCTTCTGTTTCAAATTGCCTAAATCCTCATCCTGAGGAGCATTCCGAAGGAATGCGTCTCGAAGGATGGCCCACGCGAGTCGTCGAAAATTTCGAGACCCCGCGCTACCGCAAGCCGCCCGAAAACAGACGGCGGCGAATTTTCCCCGAGGCTGGCTTGGCCGCTTCAAGGCTTTTATCGAGAACGAGAACGTCGGCGTCGGGCGTTATCGCAGCAGCTTCCGGGTCGCTCGAGAGAGCCACCGCGGGAGCGGCTTCCGCCGCCGCGTCGGCGCGCACTTCCGGCGTGCCGAGGTGATAGCCCTGCCCCATCCGGCAGCCGATCGCCTTGGCGGTTTCAGCCGCATCGGCTGTCTCGATGCCTTCGGCGATGACGATCATGCCGAAATCGCGGCCAAGTCGGGCGAGCGCCCCGACGATTTTCTTCTTGCCGCCATTGGCGACGATATCGTCGATGAAGGACTTGTCGATTTTCAGATAATCGAAATCGTATTTATGGAGATTGCTGAGCGACGAAAATCCTGCGCCGAAATCGTCATAGGCGAGCGACGCGCCGGCCGCCCGCAGTTTTTTGAACGTGTCGTTGATCCTGGGCGTATCGCCGAGATGTTCGCCTTCCGTCAGCTCCAGGACGAGCGCGCCTTTGGGGAGCTTGCGCTCGGCGATGGCGGCTTTCACTTCTTCGACAAAGCCGGGCTCTCGAACCTGCGACAGCGAGACGTTGAACGCGCCGAAGAAGTCTTTTTCTCCCGCTGCGACTTTTTCCGCGAGATGATCGGCCGTCGCCTTCATCATGATCGCGGAGAGCTTGCCGCCTTTGCCGGCTTGCTGGGCTTCGCGCACGATTTCTTCGGTCGTCAGCGTCTTGCCGTTTTTACCTTCGCCCGCCGGCCAGCGCAGCAGCGCTTCCGCGCCGCAGACTTTGCCGGTGTCGAAACAGACGATCGGCTGGAACGCCGCAACGAGTTCGCCGCGATCGATCGCCTCAACGACGGAATAATTGGCGAGCTTTGCGGGCGCGGGCGCGGCGAGCTCGCTCTTTTCGAGCTTTAACGCGCGGACGTCATTGGCGGCAGCTTTGGCGACAGTCGCCGCCGCGCCGGTCAGCGAGGCGGCCGCCATTTTCAGCGCTTCGTTTTTCTGAGGAGACGCCGCGCCCGTTGCGGGCGTTGCTGCGGCCTCATCGAGGAAGACGACGATGCGTTCGAGCGCGCCGCTTTGATCGACCGCGCGCGCGCCGCGCAAGCGGACGCTCTTGCCGTTGTGCAGCTTCAAAACTTCATCATAGCCGCCGTCGCCAGCTTCGGCGCCGTAAACTTTTTCGTCAAAGCGCGCGCGGTCATCGGCATGGATGAACTCGCGAAAGGCCTCGGGCGTGAAGGCGGCGTTGCTGTCGGCGCCCATTTGCGCGGCGAAGCTTTCGGTCTGATGCGCGTCGCTGCGGCTCCAGTCCCAGACGGCGATCCCTGAATAGTCGAGCACTTGCGCCAGCTGATTTTCAGAAACGCGCAGAGCTTTCTCGCGCGCGTAGTCCGCCCGGTGATCGGGCGCATGATCGGCGCCGCTGAAATGCGCGACTGCGTCCGGCGAAAACTGCGTCGACGCCGCAGCGCCCTTGAAGTCCGCAACCGCAACGAGGCTCGCGAGCAAAATCCCGACCGCGAAAACCGCCTGCGGCGCGAGCGCCGTAAGGCCGCCGCCGCCGAGGCCGAAGAGCAAAGGCGCCGCCGCTGCGAGCGCGGCGCCCGGCAAAATAAAGCGCGCCGCCACATCGCCGCGCGCGCCAGCGTAGAGCGAAAGGCCGATGGCGATGACGGCGACAGCGGCAAGGCCGAAGCGCAAGAGACCCGAGGCTTCGCCGGCGAGCACCGCGTTGATGACGCCGATGCCGACCATCGACAGCGCGCCCGCGAACAGCAATCCGCCGAGCAGCTGATTGCGCCCGGCGACGCCGATGGTCGCTGAAAGAAAAATAAGGGCCGACGCCGCGAAGACGCCTTGCAGCAGCATCATCAAGGTCGGCGCGAGTTCTGGAATGACGCCGAGCCAGATCGCCTGCATCGCGCCGCCGGCGCACAGCATGAAAAGCCCGCTCCACGCGGCCGGGCTCCGTCTTAAGACCGCCATTCCGGCGAGAAACGCGGCGCCGACAATCAAGGCGCCGATGATCGCGCCTTTTCCAAGTTCAGGTCCGGCGATTTGAGCGGCGCTAGCGGCTGATCCGAAAATTACCCCGTCGATCATCACAATGAACACCCCTGCCCAAACGCCTACAGGAGCAGGAAATAGCCAACTTGGCCGCTCCCGCTCGCCCCGGAGACATACTCACGAATGCGGCAAGGACTGGCAAGGGGCTCAGCGACGAATCGCCCGGATTTTAGTGGTTAATCGGGCAATCCGGCTCAGACCAACGCGGGCGCCCCGCTATAATCGCGCGCAGTCGCCGCAAAGAGGAGATGATCCCGCCACCCGCCATTGATGAAGAGATAGTCCCTCGCGAGCCCTTCTTCCTTGAATCCGGCCTTTGAAAGCAGCGCGCGCGAGGCGGTATTGCCGGGCTGGCACGCGGCCTCGACGCGATTGAGCCGCTTTTCGCCAAATGCGTGCGCGAGCGTTAGTTGCACCGCCGCAAGACCTCGCCCCTGCCGCAAGTGCCCCTCGCCGATCCAGTAGCCGATCGTGGCGGAATGCGAGGCATGAAGCCGGATATCGGACAGGGTGACGCCGCCGATCACGTCGCCGCCGGGCTTCAGGCAGACGAGAAGCGAGAGCGCCGCGCCCGAGCGATGCAGCCGGTCGTGCAGGCGCAGCCGGGTTCTGAAAGCCTCCAGCGTCGCGTCCTTGTCCTGCCAGTCCGGTTCCCAGCGTGTGAGATGCGCGCGGCTCCGTTCGCGCAGCGCCGCCCAGGATGAGTGATCGGTCAATTGCCCCGCGCGCAGAACGATGTCGCCCTGCTCCAGAGTCGGCGGTCGCTGTTGTCTGACGAAATCGAGGCTGATCATGGGCGCGTCAAACTCTGTTTTTCGTATTCCGTCTTAGTTTAGCGCAGCCCGAACGGCTGCGAAATCTGCCGGGCCGACAATCGCCAGCGACGGGACGCCGGAAAGCGCCTTGGCGGCGACCGCCCTCACCTGATCGAGCGTCACCGCGTCGAGGCGGCTCGCGATTTCGGCCGCCGGTATCAGGCGCCCATGCGAGAACAATTGCCACGCGGCAGTGTCGGCGCGCGTCGCAGGACTTTCGAGCGCCATCAGCATGGTCGATTTCAGCATCGCCCGCGCGCGGTCGATTTCCTTCTTCGTCGCCCCGTCCGCCATCGCGGCGATTTCCTTGGCGATGAGCGCGACCGCCTCGGCCGCGTTCTCGCCGTCGGTTCCGACATAAGCGCCGATCGATCCGAGCTCGTCATAAGTGTCCGTGTAGGAATAGACAGAATATGCGAGCCCCCGGTCTTCGCGCACCGACTGGAATATCCGCGACGACATCCCGCCGCCGAGCGCTTCGGCGAAAATGCGGGTCGCGAAATAATCGGGGTCGTGGAGGCCGGCGCCCGGAAAAGCGAGCGCGATATGCGTTTGCTCTATGTCGCGCGGGTCGTGCTCGCCGCCGCCAACATAGGCGGGCTTTAGCGTGCGCGGCGCGTTCGGGACGGCTTTTCGGGCGCCGAAAAAGCCTTCCGCCAGTTTTGCAAGATGATCGGCGTCAATGCCGCCGGAAGCGGATATCACGAGCTCGCCCGGCTTGTAATGCCGCGCCATGAACGCCGCGAGCCGCTCGCTCGTGTGGCTGCTGACGCTCTCGACGGTGCCGAGGATCGGGCGGCCGAGCGCGTTATCGCCGTAGCAAAGGCGCTGCAGCATATCCATGACGGCGTCGTCCGGGATGTCGGCCGCTTCGCCGATTTCCTGAATGACGACCTGACGTTCCTTGTCGAGCTCGCCGGCGTCGAACAGCGGGTTCGTCAAAATGTCGGCGAGAATTTCAAGCGCTGTTCCGACATCGCCGCTGAGGACGCGCGCGTAATAGCCGGTGCGGCTGTAACCGGTGCTGGCGTTCAGATAGCCGCCGATATTTTCGATCTCTTCAGCGATCGCTTTCGCCGTGCGCGAGGTCGTTCCCTTGAACGCCATATGTTCAAGAAGGTGCGCGATCCCTTGCTCCTCGTGCGTTTCATCGATGGCGCCGGCCTTGAACCAGACGCCGACGGACGCCGATTCAAGTCCCGGCATCGGGTCGGCGACGATCCTGACGCCGTTTTCTAAGGTGATGATTTCAGGCATGGGTCCTCTAAGGCTTAGCCGAACAGGCTATGATTGAGAATGATGGTGCGGATGGCGCTCGCCTTCGCCGGCGCGCTGATCATTTGTTCCTCGCGCGCGAAGAGATCGGCGTAACGCATGGGGAGCTCTGGATGTTTGCCGCTCGCGGCTTTGACGGCGCCGGGGAATTTCGCGGGATGCGCTGTCGCAAGACTGATTGCGGGTCCGGTGATCTCTCCCGACGCGCGCAGCTTCTCAAGCCCCGCGAGGCCCACCGCCGTATGCGGATCGATCAGCATGCCCGTGGAGGCGAGTACTCCTCGAATTTTGGCCGCGACCTCGTCTTCGCTGGCGCTCGCCGCGCAAAAATCCGCTTCGATAAAGCGACGACCGCCCTCGGAAAGGACCATGCGCCCTTCCTTTTCAAAGCCGCCCATGAGAGCGCGCAGCGCGTCCGCGTCTCGCCCCACGGCTTCATAAAGGAGCCGCTCGAAATTCGAAGCGATCTGAATGTCCATCGAGGGCGAGGACGTCGCCTGCGCCGAAGACGGCTCGTAAACGCCGGAGACAATCGCCCGGCGCATGATGTCGTTTGAATTGACCGCAACGCCGAGGCGCGCGACCTTCGCCCCCATCTTCTTGGCGGCGTAGCCCGCGAACACATCGCCGAAATTGCCGGTCGGCACGACGAACGACACGGGTCCCTCAACCCTCGCGCAGGCGGTGAAATAATAAACCGTCTGCACCGCAAGGCGAACAAAATTGATTGAGTTGACGCCGCCGAGATCATGCGCCGACGTCAACAGCGGATCGGCGAACAAGGTTTTGACGATGCTCTGACAGTCGTCGAATGTTCCCTCGACCGCGATGTTGACGATATTTTTCGCTTTGACCGTCGTCATCATCCGGCGCTGCACATCCGAAATCCGCCCCTGCGGATGCAGCATGAAAACTTCCGCCTTCGTTGACCCGGCGAAAGCGTGGATCGCCGCGCCCCCGGTGTCGCCCGATGTTGCGCCGATAATCGTCTTGCCGCGCGCCGAGCCTTCGAGCGCCCAATCGTAGAGCTGCGCGAGCATCCGCATCGCGACATCCTTGAAGGCGAGCGTCGGCCCGTGAAACAATTCCAATAGATAATCATCGCCGCCAAGATCGACGACCGGCGCGACTTCCGGCGTATCGAACGCGCCATAAGCGCGCTTGGCCATCGCGAGGAGATCGCTGCGAGAAATTTCCGCGCCCGCAAAGGCGGAAAGAATGCCGGCTGCGACTTCCGGGAACACGGCGCCTGCAAAAGCGGCGCGATCGGCTGCTGCGATCATCGGCCACGTTTCCGGCATGTAAAGCCCGCCGTCAGGCGCGAGGCCCGCGAGCGCTGCGTCGCGAAATCCGATGCCGGGCGATTGCCCGCGGGTCGAAATATACCGCATCAGCCGGGAAGATCGCAGATGAGATATTTGTCGTCGAGAAGCGAGCCGATGAGCAAGCGGCTCCCCGAAATCGCGGCGACGGTCGAGGTCGATATCGCGTTGCCGCTGTCTGAAAAGACTTCGGTCATCGGCGTCGCGACGCCTTCCTGATCGACATATCGAATGA